>ONXY01000288.1 GCA_900321945.1 uncultured Eubacteriales bacterium
AAGTCCGGGCACCGCAGAGCAAGGGTGCCGGCTAACGGCCGGCGGAGGCGACTCCAGGGAGAGTGCAACAGAAATAAACCGCCCGGTTTTCTTCGGGAATCCGGGTAAGGATGGAAAGGCGAGGTAAGAGCTCACCCGCGGATCTGGCAACTTATCCGCGCTGTAAACCCCACCCGGTGCAAGATGCAGGAGGTCAGCCGGCTGCTCGCCGCAATCCTCCGGGATCGCTTGAGCCATCCGGTAACGGATGGCCTGGATAGATGGCCGCTTCATACAGAACCCGGCTTACGGTCACGCTCGCACGCTTTGCAGACAGCGCTTCCTCCGGTTCCGGAGGGAGCGTTTTTCCGTTTTTCTTCAGGACGGAAAACGGTACGGCGTCCGGCGGTCAGGGAACGGCTTCCACCGAAACCTCCCCGTCCCGCAGGGTGACCAGGATGCCGGTTCCGGCGTTCTGAGTCTGCCAGACGTCGACGTTCCAGGTTTCCAGCAGACGGAGGACCCGCTTCGCTGGCGTGTCCGCCTTCTCCTCCGTGCTTGTGGAGATAACCGCAGTACCGGGCCGGACCGCGTTGATCAGGGCCTCGCTGGTCGCGTCGCCGTCTCCGTGGTTCGCGATCTTCAGAACGTCCGCTTCCGGAATCACGCCTGCCGAAAGGAGATCCGACTCCTCCGGAAACTCCATGTCCCCCGCCAGAAGGATGGATCCGCCGGCAGCCTGAGCCAGCAGAACGACGGAATTGTTATCTTCTTTATCCTCCGCGGCGCGGAGAGGACCGAGAACCCGCAGGGAGCCTCCGTCCAGGGGCAGCGAGTCACCGCCGCGAAGAAACCCTACGGGGACGTCTTTTTTGCCTGCGGCTTTTGTGACGGGATTCTCCCTGTCTTCCTTCTTTTCAGGAAGATAGAAGGCGGAAGTATAAATCTTGCCCACCTCAATTCCGGATTTCAGCAGCTTTTTCAGACCGCCGACGTGGTCTGAATCCGTGTGGGTGATGATGACGCCGTCGAGATAGGAGACCGAGAGACCGGACAGCGCTTTTTCGACCCGGTCGAAGGTGTTTCCGCGCCCCGTATCGATCAGATAGGAGCTTTCCCCGCTGCGCAGGAGCATGCAGTCCGCTTTTCCGACGTTCAGGACGAAAAGCGTCATTTCCGCGGCGCGGGCGGGAGCGGTTTCAACAAGCTGAAGGCAGGTCAGCAGGCCGGCCAGAAGCAGAATCATTCTTTTCATAGCTGATCCTTTCACAAACATGGGCGGGAAAAGGCCTAACGGCTGTTTCCGGGAAGACGGCGGGCGCGGAAGAAGGCGCTGAGCAGCAAAGCGCATTCGGATTCCCGCTCGCCGGAGATCCAGCGGGTTTCAGAGGCGAAAGCAGGATCGGCGGGAAAGTCGTAGACGCTGCCGCAGCAGCCCTTTTCGGGATCCGGCGCGCCGTAAACCACTGAGCCGATACGGCTCATGACAAGCGCTCCGGCGCACATCGGACAGGGTTCCAGCGTAACGTAAAGCGTACAGTCGGACAGGCGCCAGTTTCCTTTCGCGGAAGCGGCGCGGAGACAAAGCATTTCGGCGTGAGCCGTGGGATCCTGCGACTGCTCCCGGCGGTTATGATCCGCCCAGAGCAGCTCGGCGCCGCGCATCAGCGCCGCGCCGACGGGGACTTCACCCTCAGCCAGCGCCTTTTCCGCTTCGAGCAGCGCGTACTCCATTCCGCTCATTTCCCGCTCCTGAAAAGAAAAAATACTTCGAAAAAAATATAAACTTTGAGAAAAGACTTGTCAAGCGGCAAGGGAAACGGGTATAATACAAATGGAGCGGACAGTTACTTTTCTTATATTTTTCTGACTTTATTCTTTACACAATCCGGTACTGTCGCCTCTGCGCCGCAGTATTTGTTTTGCGGCAGTCGGCATATACAACCGATAAACGAACCGGGAAAGGAAACCAGCATGAATCTTACGGATCTGCGCGAAATTATGGGTCTTACAACCGCCCAGGTCGCGGAGGAGCTCGGCGTGCCGAAACAGGACGTGGAGGACAGCGAGGAAACCGGCTCCACCTATCTCCTGCCGCGTTTTATCGCCGCGTTTCCCATCAATCCCGCGATTTTGACAGATCCGGACGCCGATCCTTTTCTGGAAAGCTATGTGCAGAACGACATGAAGGACCGGACCCAGGAGTGGAGAGAGTCGAACGGCCTGACTCTGGAAGATATGGCCGCCGCGCTGGGAATGACCGCCGGGCAGCTTTCCGCTATGGAGGAAAGCGGAAAGATCACCCGGGCGCTGGGAATCAAAATCGAAAAGACCGTCGGCATGAACCGGAAATGGCTGATGTACGGAGACGGGAGGAACAGGGGAACCTGCATTATGAAGCCGGAAAAGCAGGGCTCCCGGGCAAAGCCGGCCGCGGAAGAAGGGGAGAAGCCCGAAAACGGCGCTGCGCGCGCCGCGCCGAACAGGGAAGCCGGTCACAGAGTCAGGAGCGCCCGGAAGGAAGCGGGCCTGACCCGCGAAGAGGTGGCCAGGCTGGTCGGCGTATCGGTGAGCCGGATCGCGCAGATGGAGAGCGGATACATCCGGGACAGCAAGGCGGAGGAAATCATTCAGATGATTCAGCCGCAGCTGTCAGGCAGAGAGCTGGGCCTTCAGCTGCGGGAGGCGAGAAAAGCAGCCGGGCTGAAGCTGAAGGAAGCGGCGGAACTGGCCGGCGTCGCCGCGGGAACGCTTGCCGCGATGGAATGCGGACATATATCCGGAACCCGGGCCGCGGAACTGATCGAGGTGATACGGACCTCGCCGAAACCGCAGGAAGCCGGAACGGCGTTCAGCCTGGAGGCGGGAATCCAAATCCGCGAGGAGAGAAAGGCGGCGGGGCTCAGCCAGAAGGAACTGGGCGTGATTCTCCGCCTGCCACAGAGCGCCGTAGGCCGGATGGAAATCGGGTACGTTACGGAACAGCGGGCGAAGGAGATCATACGCCGGATTCACGGCGAGCCGCGGCACAGCGGCACGGCGCGCAAGGTAAAGCAGACCACGAAGGTGCTTCTGGGCCGTCAGATCCGGGACGCCCGGGAGAGCGCGGGACTGAGCCAGAAAGCAATGGGGGATCTGGTGGGCCTTCCGCAGAGCAGGATCAGCCTGATAGAAAAAGGACAGGTGGACGAAGCCACAAAAGCAAGGATTCTGCGCGCTCTCGAAGCTGAGATGTCGCGCAAAGCCGCTTCCGGGGAGGACGGCGGGCAATAGCTGAATGAAAGGACGCCCGGAGCTTCTGCTCCGGGCGCTTTTTCGGCGGTTTTCAGTTCCGGAAGGTCCGCGGCGGCTCGTTGGCGAAAACGACGGAGGAGAACGGAGGAAGATCAAAGGAAAGATATCCTTCCTTTACGGGTTCGCAGGCCTCGGTGTCCGTGATGTGGCCGTCCGTTTCCGTACGGAGACGGCGGAAGAAAACCTCCCCGTCCGGAGAGCCCGCGTCCCGTACAAAGAGACGGAACGAGGTCCAGCCGGAGGTGTTGTTGACGGCAATCACCGTTCTCTGGCGCTCCGTGAAACGGGCGTAGGCAATCCGTCCATAGTCCGCCAGAAGCGGCTTCAGGGAACCTGAGACAAGCGCGGGAAGATCCCGGCGAAGGTGAATCACATCTCTGTGAAGACGGATCAGAGACTGATCCTCATGTCCCCAGGGATACGTCCTGCGGTTGTCCGGATCCGTCCAGCCAACCTGTCCGGCCTCGTCGGCGTAATAAATCGTCGGCGCGCCGGGCCAGGTCATCTGAATCGTGACGGCTTCCCGGAACACGCCCTTGTTGATGCCGGCGCCCGCGGCCGCGGATCCCATGGTCGTGAACCGGCCCACCATACGATTGGTACGGGTCAGGAAACGGGAATGATCATGATTGCTCAGTTCGTTCATCGCGCAGATGAGTGAGGGATAAGTGAAGCGGGACATCTTTTCCCGCATGATGTCAAAGAAAGCGGTACCGTTCTGGTACAGGTCGTCCCGCTCGGCGTCCGAGTGCTTTTCCATTCCGGTGAGGAACCAGGTGACGGGTTCCATGAATGCATCGTAGTTCATGACGGTGTCCCACTGATCTCCCTGCAGCCAGGAGGAGGGATCCCCGTAGTGCTCGGCGATGATGAGACAGTTCGGGTTGACGGCCTTGACGCGCTGACGGAAGGTTTTCCAGAAACGGTGGTTGAACTCCTCCGAATGCCCGAGATCAGCCGCGACGTCCAGACGCCAGCCGTCGATCCGATACGGCGGGGAGACCCATTTTTCCGCGATACGGAGAATTTCCTCACACAGAGCGGGGGAAGCTTCATAGTTCAGTTTGGGCAGCGTGGCGTATCCCCACCAGCCTTCGTAGGCCGGACTCCGCCCGTTGCCGGAGTCGTAGAAGCGGAAATAGGAACGGTAGGGGCTGTGAACGCTCTGGAACGCTCCGGGCTGGAAGCCGGCCTTGCCCAGATAGATCCCCTCGTAGTCCATCCATTTGTTGAAGGACCCGCAGTGATTGAAAACGCCGTCCAGAATGATCCGCATGCCCCGGGAGTGGAGCTGCTGGCAGAGACGGGCGAAAAGGTCGTCGCTTTTCTCCAGGTTTTCCATGGAGGTTACGCGCCGGATATAACGCGGCGCGTAACCGTTGTGTTTTTCCCAGGACTGCATGGCGTAATCGATATCGTCCGTTATAACGCCGAAATGCGGGTCGATGTGGTCATAATCCTGCGTGTCGTACTTATGGGAGGAGGGGGATACGAAGATCGGGTTCAGATAGAGCACCTCGACTCCCAGATCCTGCAGGTAGTTCAGTTTGTCCATGATGCCCCGGAGATCCCCCCCGTAGAAACAGCGGATGTCCGTATCCGTGGGAAGCGCGTCCCAGTCGTCCACATGCCTGGAATGCCCGACGGTATAGTAATACTCATTGTCCGCCACGTCGTTGGAGGGATCTCCGTTGCAGAAACGGTCTGTGAAAATCTGATACTGGACGGCTCCTTTGGCCCAGACGGGTACGTGGAAGCCAGGCTGGAACCGGAAGGCATAGGCGTCGCTGAATGCAGGCATGGAGCCGTCCTCGGCGGCGCGGCAGCCGTTCTTGTCATAGGCGATACGGAGGCCGTCCCCGCCCTCGATCAGAAAACGGTACAGAACCGGCGCGTCCTCACAGACAATTCCGGCTTCATAGTAGTCAAAAAACGCGTCGGTGCGGGTTCTGGCCATCAGCGTCCCGACGTCAAGGGATTCCATCAGGAGGACGACTCTCCGGGCGCTGTCCTTCGCGACCCGGAGCCGGACGGTTACGGTGTCGCCGGGATCGGGTTCCGAAGGGAAACGGTAAAAAGGCGTTTCATCGCTGAAAACCGCGGACAGAACATGAGACGGAACGGACATGCGGATGCTCCTTTCGGACAGCGGGAATCCGCGGACGGGTATCCGGAACGGCCGCCGCGCCGCTGAACAGCTGTCAGCAGTATACCGCAAAACCCCCCGGGAAGCAAGCTTGCAAACGGATGCGAATCTCTCTATAATGTGGCACGTAGGAGGGCGTGCCATGGAAAATGAACTGAAGCTCCCTTCGGAGCTGCCGGAATCCTATCAGCCCGTTCCGCTTTCAGGCCTGACGGAGGAGGAAGCGCTCCGCCGGAAGGAAGCCGGACGGGCGAACCTGATGCCCCGGGACGACGGGAAAAGTACCATTCAGATCGTGCTGGGGAACGTGTTTACGCTTTTTAACGGGCTGAATCTGCTGCTGGGGATCAGCCTGGCGCTTGTCGGAAGCTGGCGGAACATGCTGTTTCTCATGGTTGTGATCGCCAATACGGGCATCTCGATCATGCAGGAGATAAAGGCCAGAAACACCATCCGGAAGCTGAAGCTGCTGCATGCGCCGAAGGTCCGGGTGATCCGGGACGGAAAGGAACGCGACATCGCCCCGCAGGACGCGGTGGAAGGCGATCTGCTTGTACTCCGCGGAGGGGACCAGGCCGTCGCGGACGGGATCGTCCGGTCCGGCGGAGGCCGGGCGATGGAAGCCCTGCTGACCGGGGAGAGCGACAGCATTCCGAAGACGGAGGGTTCGTGGGTCTATTCCGGATCCTATCTGACGGAGGGCAAAGCGCTCTGCCAGCTGGTGTATGTCGGCGCGGAAAGCTATGTGGGGCGTCTGAGCCGGGAAGCCGGGAAGGTCCGGAAAACGGAATCCGGGCTGACGAAGGAGCTGGAACGCCTGATCCGGTGGGATACCTGCGCGCTGCTGCCGCTCGGACTCGCGCTGTTTCTCAAGCAGATTCTCATACAGAACCATTCAATGAAAACCGCCGTCCCCACCACGGTGGCGGCCATGCTGGGCATGATTCCGGAAGGGCTGATGCTTCTGACCAGCGTAGCGCTGGCGGTGGGCGTGGTCCGGCTTGGGAAAAGGAACGTGCTGGTGCAGGAACTGTACGGAATCGAAACCCTGGCGCGGGTCGATACCATCTGCCTGGACAAAACCGGAACCCTGACCAGCGGAAGAATGTCCGTGGAGGAACTGATTCCGCTGGAAACGGAACGGGAGGAAGCAGTGCGCGCCGCCAGCCGTTTTCTCGGAGCCTTCGACGAAAGAAGCGCGACGCTGAAGGCAATGCGGGAGGCGGTGGCGCCGGGGATGGAGCAGGCCGTGGCGATCCAGCCGTTTTCTTCCAAACGGAAAAAGTCGGCCGCCAGCTTCAGCGACGGGATTACAATGATTCTCGGAGCTCCCGAGTATGTTCTGCCGGCAGGACTTCCGGATGAAATCCGGGAAATGATCGGCGAGAGAACCCGGAAGGGCAGGCGGGTGCTGATGCTGGCGGAGGGCGTGGGCCTGATCCAGGGGGATCAGCTGCCGGACGTCACGAGAATGCTGGCGCTTTTCAGCCTGACGGACGAAATCCGGCCCCACGCGGGCGACGTCATCCGCTATTTCAGGGAGCAGGGGGTCGACGTTAAGATTATAAGCGGGGACAATCCTTCCACGGTATCCCGCGTGGCGCAGATCGCCGGAATCGAGGGGGCGGAGAAAGCGGTGGACGCCCGGACGCTGGAGACGGAGGAAGATATCCGGAAAGCCTGCGAAACCTGCACCGTCTTCGGACGGGTAACTCCGGGGCAGAAGAAGCAGATCGTCGAGGCGCTGAAGTCTGCCGGGCATACCGTGGCCATGACCGGGGACGGAGTGAACGACATACCGGCGCTTCGGACGGCGGACTGCTCGATCGCCATGGAGGACGGCGCCGACGCGGCCAGGCACGCCGCGATGCTGACCCTGCTGGACAGCGATTTCGGCGTCGTGCCGGAGATCGTGCTGGAGGGGCGGAGGGTAATCAACAATATCACCCGTTCAGCCACGCTTTTTCTGACGAAGACAATTTCCAGCTTCCTGCTGAGCCTGCTGACGCTGATTCTTCCCGGGATGTATCCTTTCCAGCCGATTCAGATGTCCCTGGTCAGCACCTGCACGGTGGGAATTCCCGGGTTCTTTCTCGCGCTGCAGCCCAGCCGGGAGCGCATCCGGGGCCGCTTCCTGGAAACGGTGATCCGGAAAGCCCTTCCCGGCGGAGCGGCCGTAGCGCTGTGCTCGACGCTGGCCATGCTGATGACCCGCTCGGGATGGACGGCGGAGACCTGTTCCACCCTGGCGACCTGGACCGCCGGCTTCCTGGGGATCCTGGTTCTGATCCGGGCGTCCCGCCCGCTGGATCTTCTGAGGGCCTGCGTGCTTGCCGGATCCGCGATCCTTTTTATCCTGCTGGCGCTGCTGTTTGAACATATCTTTTTCCTGGTCCGTCTGCAGGGGCCGCAGTGGGCGGTTCTGGGAGGACTGACGGCGCTCGGCGCGGGGATTTTCGCACTGACCATGCTCCTGGAAAAACAGCAGAGGCTGAAGGCGTCCGCAGGGACGGACTGAACGGGATGCGGCAAGCCGGCGCGGCCCGCGTCCGGCTTGCCTTTCACCGGTTTTTTTGGTATACTGCCTGCGAGAGAAAACAGAAATTAAGGACGTGATCATCGGAATGAGACGGAAAAGAATTCTGGCCGGGCTGCTGCTCGCGGCGATGCTGGCCGCGGTGACGGTCTGCGGACAGGCGGAGCTCAGGCTGAACGAGACGAAAAAAGGCGGAAAAGTGGTCCGCCGCGAGTGGCTGGACGAGTCAGGCGCGCTGACAAACGGGCCGGAGGGATACGCCTATGTGATCCGCAGTTTCAGCGGAACCACGGTTACGGAAAAGTTCTACGATGCGGAGGGAAATCCCGCGACGCTCGCGGGCGGATACGCGGGCCAGATGCTGACCTACGGCAACAGACACAGGCTGGAAGAGATCGTCTATCTGGATGAGAAGGGAAAGAAGACGGAGTGCGGCGCCGGATACGCAAGGCTCAGGCTGACCTATTCCGGGAGCGGAAAGGTAACATCAGCCGGATACTTTGACGCGCGCAACGATTCCGTAACGGTACCCGGCCTGGGATACGCCGCCGTGAGGGTCGAGTACCGGGGCAGCACGATGACTAAAACGACATGGCTCGACGCGTCCAAAAAGCCCCGGGATCTCGCCGCCGGATACGCGGTTCAGATCCAGAGCGTGAACAAGAGCAACAAGGTGACCGGAATCCGCTTCGAGCACGCGGACGGCAGCGCCGCGGCCAGCCCGGAAGGATGGGCGTCATGCAGAAGGGAACTGGACAAGAAAAACCGTGAGGTCAGCGTGAAATACTACGACCTCGCGGGGAATCTGATGCCCGTGGGCGGAAGCTACGCCTACGAGGTTAAGACCTGGTCGGGGGATCAGGCCTACACGCTGGACCGGTACGACGCGACGGGACAGCGCGTTCCCGCGGGCGACGGCTACGCGTCCCTGAAAAGGGAATACAACAAAAACGATCAGCTGATCCGGGAAACCTGCCTGGACGCTTCCGGCCGGGTCTGCGAGGACGCCACGGGCGTCGCGGTCCGCAGCTACGGCTACGACGGGGAAGGACGTTTCTCCGAAGTCCGTTATGAGGACGAACGCGGGAACGCCGCTCTGAACCGGATGGGCTGCGCGGGATATACGGAAAAACTGGATGGCGACGGTTTCCGGATCAGCCGCGTTTTTTTCGGAACGGACGGGAAACCCGTGAACACCGCGGACGGTTACAGCGAGATCCGCTTCCTTTACGACGGGAGCAGGCGGATTGCGAAAACGGAATATTACGACGTGAACGGCGCGCTGATCCGGGCCGAATAACGGACCGGATTTCCGGGAAAAAGAAAGGGAGGGAACGAAATGGATATCCGCAAGCTGACTGGACCCTATGAAATTACGAAAATCGATCCGTGGCTGGCTCCGTACAGCGGGGAAATCGACCTGCGGATGGACCGGTTCAAGGATAAACGGAAGCAGCTGGTGGGAACGGCGGAAAAGATCACCGATTTCGCGGACGGCTATCTCTATTTCGGCATCCACCGGACGGAGGAAGGATGGGCGGTCCGGGAATGGCTTCCCGGAGCCGACGGGGCATGGCTGACCGGAGACTTCAACGGCTGGAGCCACGATACCCATCCGATGACCCGGAAGGAGAACGGCGTATGGGAAATCCTGCTCCCGGGGAAGGACGCGCTGAAGCACGGCCAGTTTGTCAAACTATGGGTGGAAAAAGGCGGAACGGGGTTTGAGCGCCTGCCGGCCTACGCCGTGAAGGTAAGCCCGGATCCCAGGACGCATATTCTCTGCGCTCAGGTATGGGATCCCGCCCCGTTCCCGTGGACGGACGGGGAATACCGTAAGACGAAAGCCCCCGCCCCGCTGATCTATGAGACGCATATCGGCATGGCCACCGAGGAGGAGCGCATTGGCACCTATCACGAGTTTGCCGACAACATTCTGCCGCGGATCCGGAAGCTCGGTTACAACACGGTGCAGCTGATGGCTGTTCAGGAGCATCCCTACTACGGCTCCTTCGGATACCAGGTGTCCAATTTCTTCGCCGCCAGCTCCTGGTACGGAGAGCCGGAAGGACTGAAGTATCTGATCAACAAGGCCCACGGCATGGGACTGCGGGTGCTGCTGGACGTGGTACACAGCCACGCGTGCCCGAACGTGGGAGAGGGCCTGCAGTACCAGGACGGAACCGACGGACAGTATTTTCTGGAGGGCGGCGAGGGCCGGCATCCCGCATGGGGGACCCGCCTGTTCAATTACCGCCGTCCCGAGGTGCTGCATTTCCTGCTGAGCAACCTGAAATTCTGGATGGACGAGTACCATTTCGACGGGTTCCGGTTCGACGGCGTCACAAGCATGATCTATCATGATCACGGGCTTGGATCCGCGTTTACGGACTATCATATGTATTTCAACCTGAACACGGATCTGGACGCCATTAACTATCTGCAGCTGGCCAACGAGCTGATTCATGAAGTGGATCCGAACGCGACCAGCGTGGCGGAGGATATGAGCGGAATGCCGGGCATGTGTCTGCCGATCGGGCAGGGCGGCATCGGCTTCGACTACAGGCTGGGAATGGGGGAACCGGACTACTGGATCAAGCTTCTGAAGGACACCCGGGATGAGGACTGGTCCATGGGCGGCCTCTGGTATGAGATGACCACCCGGCGGCCGCAGGAGAAGGTTATCGGGTACTGCGAAAGCCACGACCAGGCGCTGGTGGGAGACAAGACGCTTCTCTTCCGCATGGCGGACGCGGAGATGTATACCGGCATGAACAAGGACTACCACAGCCTGACCATGGACCGGGCCATCGAACTGCACAAGATGATCCGGCTCCTGACCCTGTCCGCAGGCGGAAACGGGTACCTGACGTTCATGGGCAACGAGTTCGGCCATCCGGAGTGGATTGACTTCCCCCGGGAGGGAAACGGCTGGAGCTATAAGTACTGCCGCAGGCAGTGGTCGCTGGTGGACAACGGGATGCTGAAATACGAGTGGCTGAACGACTTCGATCAGGCCATGATTCAGACAGCCCGGGAACACGGGCTGCTGGAGGATCCCCAGGCTGTGAGCCTGTGGGTGGACGAGGAGCGCAAGATCATCGCCTTCAGCCGGGGAAAGCTTCTGTTCCTTTTCGATTTCCACGGCAGCTACAGCGAGCAGAACTTCTTCCTGCCCTGCCATACCACGGGGGAAGGAAAATACAGGGTGATTCTGAGCACGGACGAGACCCGCTTCGGCGGAACCGGGCTGGTCAGCCACGATTATGTCTATCAGACGGAGAATCTGCCGAACCGGGGAACCGGATTCTACATCTATGCGCCGGCCCGCACCGCGATGGTGCTGGAGAAGGTCTGAGCGCGGAAGGAGACGGATCATGGAGTTTATCCGCGAAGGAAACGCGCTTCTGGCCCGCCGCGGCGGGGAAACCCTCCGGATCGAGCCGTGGGGAAAGGACAGCCTGCGTGTGCGGGCGTGGATGTACGGGAACGGAGACGCTCCGGACTGGGCGCTGACGGAAACGCCGGAAGCCGCGGAGTCCGTGGTTTCCGTCTATGAAACGGACTGCCCCGCAGGGGACGGAACCGGCCGGAAAACGCCCGAGGCTTCCGTCGAAAACGGACGGATCCGCGCGACGGTCAACCACGCGGGGGTGCTGACTTTCTTCCGGGACGGAAAGACGATCCTGCGGGAGTATTTCCGGTGTTACGGCGGAACCATCGTGCCCCGGAGCCGGTGCCTGAAGATTGTCAACCGGGAATGGAAGGGAATCCCCGGCGGAGAAGGATACCGGCTGACAGTGAAGTTCGACGCGAACGACGGCGAAAAAATCTACGGCATGGGGCAGTACCAGCAGCCTTTCCTGGATCTGAAGGGAAACGTGCTGGAACTGGCCCAGCGGAACAGCCAGGTTTCCGTGCCTTTCCTGGTCAGCAGCCTGGGCTACGGCATGCTGTGGAACAATCCGGCGGTCGGGCAGGTTGTCTTCGGGAAAAACTATACGGAGTGGACCGCCCTGTCCACCCGGCGGATGGACTACTGGATCACCGCGGGGGAAAACCCGAAGGACATTCTGAAGAAGTATACTGCCGTTACGGGACGCGCCCCCGTGTTTCCGGAGGACCGGATGGGACTGTGGCAGTGCAAGCTGCGGTACCGGACGCAGGAGGAGGTGCTTTCCGTCGCCAGGGCCTATCAGCGGGAAGGAATTCACATCGACCAGATCGTGATCGACTTTTTCCACTGGACGGTGCAGGGAGACTGGAAATTCGACCCGGTTTACTGGCCGGATCCGAAGGCCATGGTGGAGGAACTTCACCGGATGGGCATCCGGGTTATCGTCTCCGTATGGCCCAGCGTGGACCGGCGGAGCGAGAACTTCGGCCCGATGGCGGAGCGGGGCCTTCTGATGCGCGCAGAGCGGGGCACCGACCAGACCTATAATTTCGAAGGCGACTGCGTCGTCATCGATCCCTTCAATCCGGAAACCCGGGAATATGTATGGGAGGTCTGCAAAAGGAACTACGCGGACTACGGCATCGACGCCTTCTGGCTGGACAACAGCGAGCCGGATCTGGGCGTTTATGATTTTGACAACTACCGGTATTATGCCGGGCCGGCGCTGAGCTGCAGCAACTTCTATCCTCAGATGTACAGCCGGATCTTCTGGGACCCCATGAGCCGGACCGGGGAGCCGGTGGTCAACCTGCTCCGCTGCGGATGGGCCGGAAGCCAGAAGTACGGGAACGTAATCTGGAGCGGGGACGTGCCCAGCACTTTCGAAAGCTTTCAGGAGCAGCTGCAGGCCGGCCTGAACATGGGCCTTGCCGGCATTCCCTGGTGGACGACGGACATCGGGGGCTTCATGACCGACGACGTGAAGGATCCGGACTTCCGGCAGCTTCTGATCCGGTGGTACCAGTTCGCGGTGTATTCCGCCGTGCTGCGGATGCACGGGGACCGGGGGCCGTACGACATTCCGCCCCTGGACAGCCGGAACTGGGGCGGCGGATACCTGCATACCGGACAGGACAACGAGCTCTGGAGCTACGGGGAGGAGAACTACCGCATCATGCGGAAGTACTACGACGTCCGGATTTCCATGCACGATTACATCCGGGATCTTTACCGGGAAGCCCATGAGAACGGTTCCCCCCTGATCCGGACCATGTTCTACGAGTTCCCGGAGGATGAAAGGTGCTGGGAGCTGCAGGATCAGTACATGTTCGGGAGCCGGTACCTTGTGGCGCCGGTCCTGCATCTGAACGAGTTCGAGCGCGACGTGTATCTTCCCGCGGGCATGTGGGAGAACGTGAATACCGGAGAACGGCTGGAGGGCGGAAAAACGGTCCGCGTACCGGCTCCCATCGACGAGATTCCCGTTTTCATCAGGCTTGAAAGCTGATTTTTCGGAAACGGATTCCGGAAACGCAGCCCTTTCTCGGGGAAAACGCCCGAAAGCCCCAAAAACCTTGCAGAAAAGGCTTGTCAAGCCTTTGAAACTGTGCTATACTCCGCTTGTTCGCTCCCGGAAACGGGAACGGTTAAAACATGCGGCAGTTATGCCTTGAAAGAAGGGTTTGACGTAAAGAGTGGAGACAGCCTGTGCCGGCGGAAACGCCCCGAAGCGGGGCGGGCCTTTCCGCCAGCGGCGCAGAGGGCTGTGTTTTCCGCTCTTTTCTTTATGCCTGAAGCGTGAATCGGGCCGGAAGCAGGGAGCAGGAAGGAGGAAGCATGGCAAAAGCAGACAGAGCGGCGGCGGAGTCCGGGTTTCAGCAGGCCGCGGAGCGGATGGGCTTCGAGCTGGTGGACGTGTCGGTTGACAGGGAGCCGGCGGGCCGGTTCCTCCGGATTTATATTGACAAACCGGAAGGCATCACCCTGGACGACTGCGAAGCATACCACAGAGCGGTGCTTCCCCTGGCGGAGAACATCGAATACGACTACATGGAAGTCTCCAGTCCGGGCATCGACCGGCCGCTGAAAACAGACCGGGATTTCGAGCGCGGCCTGGGAAGCGAGATCGAGGTAAAGCTGTTCAGGCCCCTGGACGGCGTGAAGACGCTGAACGGCGTCCTGACGGATTTCAGCCGGGAGGATCTGGTGATCAGAACCGCGGGCGGGGAGAAACGGATTCCCCGGAAAGCGGCGGCTCTGGTGAAACCCGTGGTGGATATGGAAGGCATTGAGGAAGTGGACCTCGGGGAATGAGGCCTCCTCCGGATATGAACTATACAGGAAGAGAAAGCGAGAGACAGAAACATGAAATCTGAAGTGGTTGAAGCGATCAGAATGCTGGCCAAGGAGAAGGAAATCGACGAGAGCCGGCTGTTTACCATGATTGAGGAGGCCCTGAAGGCCGCCTACCGGAAGAACTCCCCGCGGAACGAGGCCGTTCCTTCCATGCTGGACGTTCACGTCGACCGGGATACCGGCGCTATTTCCGTTTTCGCGAAAAAGACCATCGTCGAGGAAGTGGAGATGCCTACCAACCAGATTACCCTGGAGGAGGCGCAGAAGCTGAACCCCACGTACAAGATGGGCGATATCGCCGAGGTGGACGTGACGCCGAAGGGATTCCTCCGGGTGGCTGCGCAGACGGCGAAGCAGGTGATCATCCAGAGCATCCGCGAAGTCGAGCGCGGCAAGATTTACGAGGAATACTCCGACAAGGAGAACGAGATTCTCACCGGTATCGTCCAGCGGATCGAACCCCATGTGGCCTATGTGGACCTGGGCCGCACGGAGGGCGTGCTGGAACACGATCAGATGATTCCGGGCGAGGTGCTGCATGACGACGACCATATCAAGGTATACGTCCTGGAGGTTCAGCGGAATCTGAACTCCGTCAGCTACACGCCCCAGGTTTACGTCAGCCGGACCCATCCGAACCTGGTCAAGCGGCTGTTTGAGATGGAGGTTCCCGAAATTGCCGGACGAATTGTGACCATCAAAAATATCGCCCGGGAGGCGGGAAGCAGAACGAAGATCGCCGTCCACAGCCAGGACCTGATGATCGATCCGGTCGGCGCGTGCGTGGGCCAGCGCGGCGGACGCGTGGAGCGCGTGGTCGCGGAGCTGAAGGGCGAAAAGATCGATATCATCAAATGGAGCAGCAATCCGGCTGAATTCGTGGCCAACGCGCTGAACCCGGCTCATGTGCTGAGCGTCTATCAGGCGAAGGACGAAAAGGCCTTCCGGGTGATTGTTCCGGACAACCAGCTGAGCCTGGCTATCGGGAAGGAAGGGCAGAACGCCCGTCTGGCCGCCAAGCTGACCGGCTGGAAGATCGATATCAAGAGCCAGAGCCAGATGGCGGAGCTGAACGATATGGTGGACGAGGAAGGTCAGCTGGTGGATTACGTCCAGGTGGAAACGCCTGTTTACGACAGCTTCACCATGAATTACGACGACAGCGTCATGGGCGACGACGACACGATGTAAGAAGGCGGGCATGAAGACAAGAAAAACACCCATGCGGATGTGCGTAGGATGCCGGGAGATGAAGGAAAAGAAAAGCCTGATCCGGGTCGTGCGGTCTCCGGAAGGAGAGGTGAGCCTGGATCCGACCGGCAAGCGTCCGGGACGCGGGGCTTACGTCTGCCGGGAGGGAGAATGTCTTCGGAAGGCGCTGAAGCAGAAGCAGCTGGAGAGGCAGCTTCAGGTGACGCTGACGGAGGATGTCAGCGCGGCGCTGAACGCGGAGCTTTCGGCGCTGAGGGAAACGGCTCATGAATGAGACGAAGCTGAAGGGGCTCATGGGGCTCTGCGTCCGCGCGGGACAGGCGGTTTTCGGCGAGGACAGCTGCATGAAGGCGGTCCGGGAGGGCAAAACCGCGCTCCTGCTTACGGACGGCGGAATCGCGGAAAACGCCGGGGCGAAGTACCGGGCGCTGTGTGAAAAAAACGGCGTCCTGTCGGCCGTCCTTCCGGAAGGATTTCTGGAGGAAGCGACCGGAAAACCCGGTAAGGCCATGGCCGTAAGAAGCGGAGGCTTCGCGGAACAGATGATCCGCTGTCTGGAGATTTCCGGACAGCCGGAGAATACAGATCAGTGATTTTATGCCGGAGACGGCAGGGGGGTACAAAGGGCGAATGGCAACAAAGGGAAACTTAGTGAGCACCGCCAGGGAACTGACGGAACAGTCCGCTGAAATTCTGGCGAAGGCGACCCGTGCCCGGAAGGACGCGGACGCTCTGCTCGAAGAGCTGAAACGCATGGACGCGGCGAACATCCGCCGCAGGGAGGAGGCTGCCGCCCAGCGCAAGCGGGAAGAGCAGATGCGGATGCAGTCCACCCATTCCCGGGCTTTTACCATGCTGGACGAGGAAGAAAGAGCCCAGATGGAAGCCGCCATGCGGGAAGACCGGCTGAAAGCCGCTCAGAAAGAGCAGGAGACAACCGGAGCCGCCGCCGTGAAGGAAGAGGAAGAAAGGAAACCGGATTCCTCCTTCCAGCCCGCCGGCGACATCCGGCCTGAGATACAGGAGGTTTCAGCGGGGACGGAGAAGCCCGCCGAAACGTCCGCGGAGCGGAAACCCGATACTCCGGCGCCGGAGAAGGAACGTTCCGCCGAACCCGCCGCGGAAAAACCGGCGGAAGCCGGCACGGAAAAACCCGAGGCCAAGCCCGCGCCCCAGAAGCCCGAGCAGAAGAAACCCGAGCAGCCGCGCCGTCCCGCGATCGGCCAGATAATCAGCCGGCCCGGCGAGACGGTCAGACAGCCCGCCCGCCCGGTCGGACTGGCGCCGAACGTTATCCGCCCGCCGCAGCCGGGACAGCCGCCGCGTCAGGGCCCCTACGGACGTCCCGCGGGGTCTCCGCAGCAGGGCCCCTACGGACGCCCGGCCGGACAGCAGCCGCCGCGTCAGGGGCCGTACGGCCGTCCTGCGGGATCTCCGCAGCAGGGCCCTTACGGCCGTCCCGCCGGCGGTCAGCCGGGTGGATTCGGCAGACCCGCCGGCGGTCAGCAGAGCGGCGGATTCGGCCGTCCCGCAGGCGGCCCCGTGCCTGCCGGGAACCGCGGTCAGGGCGGCGCGCCGAGAGGTCAGGCCGCCGGCCGCAGCCGCACTCCGGAAATTCTTCCGCCCATGGAGAAGGAACGGGTTTCCAATTACGATCCGAACAAGAAGAACTATGTGCGGCAGCACGACCCGGAGCATGTAAGCCGGAACAAGAAGCAGCAGAGCAAGCAGAACAGCCGGTTCAACGGGTATGACGACGAGCCGATCCGCGGAGGAAAGCGGGCCCGGGCGAAGAAACCCAGCGCTCAGCAGATGATGGCCCCCATCAAGATCGAGACGGCTTACATGGCCGGCGATACCATCACCGTACGGGATCTGACCGAAAAGATCGGCAAGCCCGCCGGAGAAATCATCAAGAAGCTGTTCATGCTGGGCAATATGGCCACCATCAACAGCGAGATTGATTTCGACACCGCTCAGCTGGTCTGTTCGGATTTTGACATTACTCTGGAACGGAAGCAGGAACAGACCGCGGAGGCGGCGCTGGTCGCCGAGGATTTCACGGACGAGGAAGAGAACCTTCTGCCCCGTCCCCCCGTGGTCACCATCATGGGCCACGTGGATCACGGCAAGACCAGTCTGCTGGACTATATCCGGAAGAGCCGGGTGACGGCGGGAGAGGCCGGCGGCATTACGCAGCACATCGGCGCCTATACGGTACAGATGGACGACGGCCGGCAGATCACCTTCCTGGACACGCCCGGCCATGAGGCTTTCACGGCCATGCGCGCCCGCGGAGCGCAGGCGACGGACATCGCCGTGCTGGTAGTCGCGGCAGACGACTCCGTCATGCCCCAGACGGTGGAATCCATCAATCACGCCAAAGCCGCCGAGGTTCCGATCATCGTTGCCATCAACAAGATGGACAAGCCGGAAGCCAATCCGGAGCGCGTGAAGCAGGACCTGACGCAGTACGGCCTGGTCTGCGAGGACTGGGGCGGAGAAACCATCTGCGTACCGGTTTCCGCGCTGACCGGCGAGGGCGTGGACGAGCTGCTGGAGATGATTCTGCTCCAGGCTGACATGCTGCAGCTGCGCGCGAATCCCAACCGGCTGGGCCGCGGCGTAATCGTCGAGGCGAAGCTGGACAAGGCCCGGGGTCCGCTGGCGACCGTGCTGATTCAGAACGGTACCCTGCGGGTGGGCGACAGCATCATCGCCGGCATGGCGTCCGGCAAGGTCCGCGCGCTGATCAGCGATCTGGGCGAGCGGGTACAGAGCGCCGGTCCCGGCATGCCGGTGGAGATCATGGGCTTCGACGACGTTCCCAGCGCCGGGGACGAAATGATCGCTGTCGGAGACGATCATCTGAGCCGCCAGGTCGCGGACGAGCGGCGTGAGAAGCTGCGGGCCAGCCGCGAGGCCACCATGGCCAAGATGAGCATGGAGAACCTGTTCTCCACCATCGAAGCCGGCAAGATCACCACGCTGAACCTGATCATCAAGGCGGACGTGCAGGGCTCTGTGGAAGCGGTGAAGCAGGCTATGGAGAAGCTGTCCAGCGACGAGGTAAAGATCCGCGTCCTCCACAGCGCCGCCGGCGCCATCACCAAGGACGATGTAAACCTGGCCTCCGCGTTCAACGCGATCATTATCGGTTTCAATATCCGTCCGGACGCTTCAGCCCGCGAGGCCGCGGAGAAGCAGAAGGTGGACGTGCGGCTGTATACCGTGATCTATAAAGCCATCGAGGACATGGAGCTGGCCATGAAGGGCCTGCTCGCTCCGGAATACCGCGAGGTGCTTCTGGGCCACGCGGAGGTACGCAATGTATTCAAGATCACCGGCGCCGGAATTATCGCCGGATGCTACGTCACCGACGGAAAGGTTCAGCGGAACGCCGGCGTGCGCCTTCTGCGCGACAACGTGGTGGTTCACGAGGGCAAGCTGAGCAGCCTTCGCCATCTGAAGGACGACGTGAAGGAAATGGCGGCCGGCTATGAATGCGGCATGAGCCTGGAAGGCCACAACGACATCAAGGAAGGCGACGTGGTCGAGTGCTATGTCATGGAGGAAATTCCGCGGTAAATGAAAGAGTTTCAGAGAATAGACCGAATCTCCGAAGAGGTTCGCCGGGAAGTGGACGCCATCATCCGGGGAGAACTGAACGATCCCCGGATTGACGGAACATGGAGCATTACCCGGGCTGACGTGACGGGGGACCTCCGCTTCGCGAAGATTTACGTCAGCGTGCTGGAGGAGGAAAAGAGGGAGCCTTTGATGGAAGCCCTGAAGAACGCGAAGGGCTATATCCGGCGGGCGCTCGGGAAAAAGATGATCATCCGCTACAGCCCGGAGCTGATCTTTATCAGCGACAAGAATATCGAATACGGGGTCCATATCGCGAAGGTGCTGGCCGAAACCGGCGCCGGCGCGGCCCCGGAGGAAAGCCCGGAGAAAAACTGAATCCAGGACCGGAGGAGAACGCATGAGAGATCCAGCGGGAATCGCCGAGGCCGTCAGGCAGGCGGACAGCATCTGTATCTGCGGCCACGTCAGCCCGGACGGGGACACCGTCGGCGCCGCGCTTGCGATGCGCCTGATTCTTCTGGGCATGGGAAAGAAGGCCCGGGTGTTTTTCCACGACAAGATTCCGGATAATCTGACCTTTCTGCCCGGAGCGGAGATGATCGGAAGGCCGGAGAACGACGACAGCCGGTACGATCTCTTTCTGGCGGTGGACGTCAGCACGCCGGACCGGCTCGGAAGCTGCGGCGAACTTATGTCCCGCTGCGCGCGTTCCGCGCAGATCGATCATCACGGAACCAATCCGGAATACGCCCAGGTCAACAGCGTCGACGGAAATGCCTCCGCCACCTGCACCATGATCCGCGAACAGATGGACTGGCTGGGGGCGAAGCTGACCCGCGATATCGCCGTGTGCCTGTATACCGGCATCAGTACGGATACGGGAAACTTCAGCTTCTCCTGTACGGATCCGGAGGCTTTCCGCGCCGCCGGAAGGCTGCTGGAGGAGGGCCTGCCGCTGGCGGAACTGAATATGCGGCTGTTCAGGGAACGCAGCGCACCGCAGCTGCGGCTTCTCGGAAGAGCCATAGAGAGCCTTCGATATGAGGCGGACGGCCGGATCGCGGTGATGACCCTTACCATGAAGGACTTTGAGGACTGCGGCGCGCTCAGCGAGCACTCGGATACCGTCGTCAACTACGGGCTGGAGACTGTCGGCACGAAAATGGCGGTTCTGGGCAGAGAAAGCGACGACGGACGGCTTAAATTCAGTCTGCGCGCGCGGGCGCCCCTGACGGTCGACGGGGTGGCGGCTGAACTCGGCGGCGGCGGTCATCCGCAGGCGGCCGGAATCAGCATGGACGGATCCCTGGAGGAGACGACCCGGCTGGTCGTGCGGAAGATGAAAGCGTCCCTGGAGCCGGATGCATAGCGTCCCCTTCCGCGGGACGCGGAGGAAACGGATGAACGGTTTTTTCAATATTGATAAACCCGCCGGGATGTCCAGCGCAGCCGTAGTGGGAGTGCTGAAACGCCTGACGGGGGAGAAGCGCGTCGGGCATGCCGGCACGCTGGATCCGGCGGCCGCGGGCGTCCTTCCCATCATGACGGGAAGAGCCACGCGGCTCTTTGATTATCTGGTTGATAAACGGAAGGAATATGTGGCGGTCTGCGCTTTCGGCGCGGCGACGGATACGCAGGACGCGACCGGAACGGTTACCGAAACCGGGGAGAACTATCCGACCCGGGAAAGAATCGCGTCCGAACTGCCGAAGCTGACGGGAGAAATAAGGCAGCGGCCCGGCATGTACAGCGCGGTCAAAGTGAACGGGGATCGGCTGTACGCGCTGGCCCGGCAGGGAAAAACGGCTGAAATCCCCGAACGGACGGTTACGGTGGAGTCCATTGAGATTCTGGGAGAGGAGTCCGGACACGGCGTCCGGATCCGGGTGGTATGCGGAAAGGGAACATACATCCGCTCCATCTGCGACGATCTCGGGAAACTCTGCGGCTGCCCGGCTCATATGAGGAGCCTGGTCCGGACGAAGAGCGGATTCTTCGTCATGGAGGACGCGCTGGAGCTTGACACGGCCCGCGCGCTGGCGGAAAAGGGAGAACTGGCCGGGCGCCTGATTCCGATGGACGCGCCGCTTGCGCATATGCCGCGCATGGAGGCCGGGGAGGAGCTGGCGGGACGCGTCGCTTCCGGAGCGCCGCTTCCGCTGAACCGGATGGACGGCGCTCCGCCGGACGAGAACGGAGTTACCCGCGTTTATCTGAAAGACTCGTTCTGGGGTATCGCGGAGCGGAGAGAAGACACACTGTTCTGGCGGGCGCAGATTCCGCCGGAGGACGGGAAGACATGAAAATCATCAGAACGACGGAAACAGCCGGACCGCGGGTGCTGGCGCTGGGTACCTTCGACGGCGTACACCGGGGCCATCAGGAACTGATCCGGCTCGGAAAAAAGCTTGCGGAGGAATCCGGCGCGCTGCTCAGAGTCTGCACGTTCGACCGCCATCCGCTGGAAATACTCAGCCCGGACCGCG
>ONXY01000103.1 GCA_900321945.1 uncultured Eubacteriales bacterium
CACGCGGCGGCAAAGCGCACCAGTTCCTCATCGTTCATGCCGCGAAGCAGACCGAAGACGCACCCGGCTTTGAAGGTGTCGCCCGCGCCGAGTGTGCTCCGGACATCCACGCCGAACGGCTTCATCCGGTGAATCGGTTCTCCCTTCCTGCCGTACAGCATGTCGCCGGCGCCCTGCGTCAGAACGGTCAGCCCGTCCGTTTCCTTCTGCATCAGTTCCATCACCGCTTCCGGGGACATGCCCGGGTAGCCCGCAAGGCACTCCTTCGAAACCACGTTGACGGCCGCACGCCGGTGCAGAACGGAATCATGCCGGGAATCGACCGTTACATACGGGATGCGGAGCCTGCAGCAGATTTCCGCGGCCAGCCGGGATTCCTCCCGGAAAAAGGGATCGACCGCCGCGGCCCTGCATCCGGCGATATCCTCCTCCTTCGGGACGTTCCACCAGCGTTTTCCGGAGGAGAAAAGCGTCCGGAACCGGCCCATGGGAGAGCGGACCAGACCGGCAATCACCACATAATCCACAACGCCGGGATCGTCGTCCAGGATCCGCAGGGGGGACAGATCCACCTTTTTGTCCGCATAGAAAGAGAAAAGCATCGGCGCGACCGCCGTTCCGATCCAGGTGCCGTCCATCCGGACGGAGACGCCCAGCGAATCCAGCACGGTCGCCGCGGTACCCGTCTCACCCCCGGGAAGAAAGTACTGTTCCCGGATTTCCGAATACTCGTCCGGCCGGAGGAAACCGTCCTCCAGCAGAAAGGAATGGGTTCCGAGAATCTGACCGAAAAGATAGACATCCGGATTTTCACTCATCGCCCGGTTTCTCCTTTATCCGCCGGGCTGATTTCAGAAGCGGGCCGGCGTCCCGCTGACTCCGGCGGAACGCTTCGGTCCGGCCGGAAAAGGCTCACATATTATAGTGAACGATCGGTCTCTTTGTCAATATCCACGCGTCCGGTTCCGTGAAGCGCGGACGGGGCATGAAAGAGCGAAAAGCCCCGGAAACCGGACGTGTACGCGCTCCGGAAGAACGCGGATACGGGTCTGGCTTTTTCCGGAAGGATGTGGTAATGTAAAGACACGGGAGAAAAAGCTTTCAGAGAAGAGAGAAAAACGGACCGAATTCGGGAACGGCCGGAGGAAGAAAGAGATGGACACGTTTGATCTGGAAATGCAGCGCGACAGGTTTCTGAAGATTTACGACGACGGGATCGGAGACCGCGAGGGGAAGGAAGAACTGAGAGAATGGCTTCTGAGCGACGGATGCGATTTCTTCACGGCGCCGGCGAGCACAAAATACCACGGGAATTACGAGGGCGGGCTCTGCGAGCATTCCATCGACGTCTATGAAATGGCCGTCCGGCTTGAGACGCTGTACAGAGAGGATATCAGGAAACAGTACCTCGTGCTGAACCGTCCGTACGACCGGGATCAGTTTATGGAATCGCTGACGATCGCGGCGCTGTTCCACGATCTGTGCAAGGCCAACTTCTACAAAGTGAAAACAAACGGGCGGAACAGCTACTTCGCGGTGGACGAACAGCTGCCTTTCGGGGGACACGGACCGAAGAGCGTCTTCGTCCTGTCAAAATACCTGAAGGAAATCAAAGACGAGGAAGCCATTGCGATCAACTGTCATATGGGGTTTTCCCGCGGAACGGACAGCACGCTGAGCATCGGCGAGTCCTTCCGGTATTCTCCGCTCGCGTGGATCATTCATGTGGCGGACGAGGCGGCCGTATTCATGCTGGACCGGGGAACGCCGGAGACATAAGGACTTCCTGCCTCAGCCTTCCTTCTTCCGCTTTCTGAGCAGATATTCATCCAGCTTTGTTCTGACGCATTCCGGAATTTCCCGGGATACGGGGCATTTCACCGCGTCCGCCATGCAGCGGGTGAAATCCGTCAGGAAACCGATATCCGAAATCAGCTGAGCTCCGGACAGAACCGCTCCGGTATCGTAGCGGTTATGGATCAGGGCCTGGGACTGCGGCGCGATCCGGGCAAAGGACAGCGCGGGGACCCCGTGATCCGCGAAAGGCGTGGAATCGCTGGAATAGACGTCCTGCCGCGCGTTCAGACCCCAGCCGCGCATGGCGCAGAAATACTCAAGGTAATGGAGAAGCTTTTCCTCTGCACTGACGCAGGCGATAAAACGTCCCATGTACGTTCCGATCATGTCCAGATTGACGTTCAGCGCGGTTTTTTCCAGCTCCTTCTCATGCGCCGCGGTATAGGCCTTCGAGCCGAGCAGGCCGACCTCCTCGCTGCCGCAGAAGATGAACCGGAGCCCGCAGCGCAGCGGAGCTTTTCCTCGCAGCCCGTCCATGATTCCGAGCAGGCCGACGCATCCGGACATGTTGTCGTACGCGCCGCGGGAGAGAGGCGTGGAGTCATAATGAGCGGTCAGCGCGATCCATTCGTCCGTTTTTCCGGGGATTTCCGCGATCACATTCTGAGAGGACGCGGGCAGCTCGGTCTGCTCCACCCGGACGGAGACGCTTTCCGGAGAGGACCGGACCAGCGCCAGCGCGTCCTTCGCGTTGATATTGACGCAGGGAACCTTCCGGCCTTTTGAAACATAGGGCCGCAGCGTTTTCTGATCGATATCCCGGTCCGGCCGGAAGACGCTTCCGTCATAGGTGATGAACCCGACGGCCCCGGCGTCCAGCAGATCGTGGTAAACCCAATAGGTGATCCCCGTATCCAGCAGCACGATCTTTCCCTTCGCTCTGGTCAGGGAAGCGGGATCCGTATTGGGAAGATAGCACAGCGGCGCCTCCACGCTTCCGCTTCCGCACAGCTTATATCCCCTGCAGGGGATTTCCCGTCCGCCGGCGGTCAGGACCGCTTCGTGAACGACGGCCGTATCCACGGCGAAAGGCTCCTGATACGCGCGGACACCGAGCTCTTCACAGAGACTCTGCAGATATCCGGCCGCTTCCTTTTCCTCAGAGGATCCGCTGACGCGGATATAATCCGTACGGCTCAGAATCTCCTTTATCTTCTTTCTGTTCATCCTTCTTCCCTCCCGGGCCCGGCTGCGGCCGGGCGGACTGTTTTCGTTCCGGTCACGCGGCGGATCCGCTGCCGGGAACGGGCTTTATCCGTACATTTCGATAACGGGGGAACGTTTTCCTTTTCCCGGCATCTTGACATAGAGTCCGCTTTAACGTATAGAATGACCGTACCGCGGAGGACGACCGGGCAAGCAAAACGGCCGGCGGTATGCCGCGGCAGGACGCGCCAGAAAGACCGGGGACACGCAGAAAGGAGGCCGCTGTTTATGGCACAGACGGTATTGATTACAGGTACGGGCCGCCCGTACGCCCTTGGATTCAATCTGGTCAGACGGTATCTGGAAAACGG
>ONXY01000205.1 GCA_900321945.1 uncultured Eubacteriales bacterium
CCCGCCTATCAGAGTTTCGAGATCGACGGGGTCCAGAAAATCGTGCCCACGGCGCTGCTCGTGCGGCATTTCCTGCCGCTGCTGCTGAAAAAGGAAAACATTCTCCAGTCCGCCGTCGTGGAGGTCACCCGGAACGCGGACGTCTTCCTCTCCGGCATTGACGACCGGGCGGACAACGATCTGCGGCACAAGGTCTCCGGTATGCTGACCAAGCGGAAAAGGGAGCAGCCGGTCCGCGTCCGCGTGTACGGCAAGCTGACCGATCCCTGCCGCGCCATCCTGATCCGGAAGCTTCACGTGCCGGAGAACCGGGTGTTCGCCCAGTCCGTTCCCTTCGATCTGTCCTTCCGCGCCTGCATCGGGGGCCCGGCCGGTCTCCGGTATCCGGAACGCCGTCCCTCCCGGGACATCGGACTGAAAAAAGGGGAGTATTTCTCTTATATCGAAAAGCACGATCTGCTGATGAGCTTCCCGTTCCAGAGCATGCTCTCCTTCGTGGACCTGATCTACGAGGCGGCGGACAATCCGGACGTCCTGTCCATCAAGATCACGCTCTACCGCATGTCCAGCAGCAGCAAGATCGCCGCCGCGCTGGCCTACGCCGCCGACCGCGGCAAGGACGTGCTCTGCCTGCTGGAACTGCGCGCCCGTTTCGACGAGCAGAACAATATCGACTATTCCGAGATGCTGGAGGACGCGGGCTGCCGCGTCATCTACGGCCCGCCGGACTACAAGGTGCACAGCAAGCTCTGCGTGATCACCCTGCTGCGCGGCGGAAAGACGAGCTACATCACCCAGGTCGGCACCGGCAACTATAATGAGATCACCGGCGAGCAGTATACCGACCTTTCCCTGATCACGGCCCGCGAGGGGGTCGGAAAGGACGCCGAGGCCGCCTTCGCCGCCCTGCTGAACGGCGAGCTTCCGCCGGAGGCCCGCGAGCTCTGGATCGCGCCGCTGAGCTTCAAGCCCCGCGTTCTGGAGTTTCTGGACCGGGAAATCGAAAAGGGCGAAAACGGGCGCGTGGCAATCAAGATCAACGCCGTCAACAACCGCGACGTCATGGAAAAGCTGATCGAATGCTCGCAGGCCGGCGTGAAGGTGGAGCTGTTCTGCCGCGGAATCTGCTCGCTCCGCCCCGGTGTTCCGGAAATGACGGAAAACGTCTCCGTGACCAGCGTCGTCGGCCGCTGGCTGGAGCATTCCCGCATCTACAGCTTCGGCGAGGGGGAGGATCAGCGCCTCTTCATCGGTTCCGGCGATCTGCTCAACCGGAATCTGGAGCGCCGCGTGGAGGCCTTCATCGAGGCCGTCACGCCGGATACCCGCGCCCAGCTCAACGAAATCCTCGACGCCCTCCGGAACGACCGGGAGAAATCCTGGCATATGTGCCCGGACGGAAGCTATGTCCGCGATGAGGACGGGGACGGAACCTCCTCCCAGGAGGCGCTGTACCGCTTCTTCAGCGCGTGGAAGGTGTCCCCGGAGGAAGAGGAGCCCGGGGCGGAGGAGGAAGAGGAAGCCGCGGAGTACGGAGAGGCGGCGGAAGAAGCGGCCGGGGAATCGCCGGCCTCCCCGCCGGCGCCGGCGCGGGCGCCCGTCCCCGCCGCGGAGGCTCCCGCGCCGCGCCGGGAAAAAACGTTATTCAGCTGGCTGCGCCGGCTGTTCGGAAAAGAATAAGGAGGTCTGATCCATGGCTGAAAAGTACAATATCTGTCTGGATGTCGGCGGAACCAAAGTGCTCGGGGCCATTTTCAACGAGAAGGACGAAATCATCTTCCGTCTGAAGAAACGCTCGAAAAGCGGCGGATCCGCCTCGGAGGACGTCGAGAAGGTCATCATCGATGTGGTGGAGGAGATGATCAGAGAGTCCGGAATCAGCCGGAAGAAGCTGAACGCGGTCGCCTCCTGCGCCCCCGGCGTCATCGATCAGGAAAAGGGAATCGTTCTGTTCACCCCGAACCTGCCCTGGCGCGACTACGACATGGCCTCCTCGATGCGGAAGCAGTTCGGGGTTCCCTTCTTCGTCGGCAACGACGTGAATCTGGGCGTTCTGGGCGAATATCATTTCGGCGCCGGCAGAGGCTATAAGAATATCGTCGGCTTCTTCGTGGGCACCGGCATGGGCGGCGGCCTGATCCTGAACGGCTCGCTTTACACCGGCCATCAGTTCAAGGCCGCGGAGTACGGCCATCTGATTCTCGATCCGGAAGGCCCGCTCTGCAACTGCGGCCAGCGCGGCTGTCTGGAGGCCTTCTCCAGCAAGCAGGGCATGAGCGCATACATCCGCCAGCAGGTCGGCCGCGGCCGCTCCAGCCTCATGGCCGACGACGTGAAGGACGGCGTTTTCCGCTCCAAGCGGCTCAAAACCGCTCTTTCCGCCGGGGATAAGGTCGCGGAGGAGGCCGTGGACCGCGCCTGCCATTACCTGGCCGTCGCCACCGGCAACATGATCAACACCTTCTCCCCGGATCTGATTCTGTACGGCGGCGGAATCATCGAGACCCTGGGCGGTCTGTTCCTGGAAAAGATTCTTTCCGAGGTGGACCGCTACTGCATGCCGCAGATCCGCTCCACCGTGGAGCTGAAAAACGCCTCCCTCGGCGACGATTCCGTCCTCTACGGCGATCTCGCCATGATCAAGGGCCTGTAAACGCTTCGCGCGCGAAAAAAGAACCTCCCGGTTCCGTTCTGAGAAACCGGGAGGTTCTTTTCGTTCTCCCTCAGACCGCGGTTCCGCCCGCTCTCCACTCCGCGAACGCCTTCAGCTCCGGCTCGGAAAGCTTCAGCGCCAGTCCGAGAACCGCCAGATCGTCCGCGATTCCGACGACCGGAATGCTGTCCGGAATCAGATCCTTCTTTTTGATCAGGTAGATGAACGACCCGACCAGGCAGGCGATCACCTTCGGGGATACCTGCGTGTATTTCTTCGTGATCCAGGCCTTGACCATGGCGATCATCAGCGGAAGATCCGCGAGGGTGTTCCCGATGGCGGGTACCTGCTTCAGTTTTTCCTCCAGCTGCATCAGGATCTCGTCCACCTTCGACGGATCGGCGATCACTTCCTGCGCTTCGGAGATTCCCTTGTCCAGCAGCTGCCGGGCCTGCTCCATGCTGAATTCCATGACGGTTCCCCCTTTTTTATTTTTCCGGGCGCCGGAATCATTGTATACGCCGCCGGCGTGAAACGCAAGCGTTCCCGTTGTTTTTTCCGTGTCAGCTTTCCTCCGTCAGCGCCTCCGCGGTTTCCGCGTCGGTCATGAGAAGATGGATCTTTCCGGTTTTCAGCGCGGCGCGGATCGCCCCGGTCTTGCTCTTTCCCAGCGCGCACGCGACGACCCGGCCTTTCTTCAGCTCCTTCAGCCCCAGGCCGATGCATCTTTCCGCGAGCGTGCCGGCTTCCTTCCCCTCCGCGTCGAAATACGAGCTGCATACGGAGCACACCGCTCCCTCCCGCTGAAGGAGCTCCAGGTCGCCGGAGGGGATTCCCCCCGCCCGCGCCGTCGTGGACCGCTCGTCCACGTTGCCGATCCCGATCAGGTACAGGTCGCAGCGCCGTCCCCGCTCCAGCACGTGCGCGATTCCCGGCTCCTGCCGGAGCATCGCGGCCGCCTCCGGGCTGGATACCACCAGCGGAGCGTTCAGCACCAGCGGTGTGCCGCCCAGGTTCCGCGCGATCATCATGGCGATGGAGTTCGCGTGCAGCGCCGGGGAAACCGTTCCGATTCCGCCCGCCAGGGGCACGATCTCCCCCATGGGCCTGCCCGGCCCCCGCAGATGCCCCGCCACCCCGCAGACCGTCTTTCCGCTCATGACGCCGATGTTCATTCCCGGGGTCAGCAGGGAATCCAGAAAGGCCGCCGCTTCCCGCGCGAAAACCTGATCCCGGTCCTCCCGTTCCGGAATACCGACCACAAAGGCGTCGTCGAGCGCATAGCGGGAGGTCAGCCGCCGCTCCAGGGCGGTGTCGGTCTCGTGCGGGTTCCGGACGCGGATTTCCACGATGCCGGCGGCTCTGGCCTGGGCGATCAGCCTGCAGACCTGGGGCCTGGAGATGCGGAGCCTGGAGGAAATCTCCTTCTGGGACATGTCCTCCAGATAGTACATCTCGCACACCTTCGCCGTCAGCCGTCTGTTATCCGTGATTCCCATCCGTTTCCCGCTCCTGTTCCTGCCTTTCGCTCCGGGCGTACCAGGGCTTCAGCGCCGGATACAGCCCGGTATGGACGCGGTACAGCCGCTCATAAATCCCCGCGGTTTCCGGATCGGGATCGTAAACCGTCGCCTCCCGTTCCGTTGCCAGCCTCTCCGTGAACGACTCGTATCCCGCCAGCCGGCCCTCCCCGATCAGCGCCGCGGCTGCTATGGCCCGGGCGGGCAGCGTGTCCGATTCCGCGAAAACCGTGACCCGCTGATTCAGCGTGTCCGCCAGAATCCGGCACCAGGTCTTCACCCGTCCCCCGCCCCCGATCACGGAAACGGAAGACGGCTTCCCGCCGATCATCTCCATGCCCTGGCGGATGGAAAAGGCGGTTCCTTCCAGCATCGCCCTTACCAGGTCCTCCGGTCCCGTTTCCGGCGAGATGCCCGTAAAGGCGCCGCGCACATACGGATCCGCCACGGGAAAGCGCTCCCCGACCAGATACGGCAGGGCGGACACCCCGTGCGCCCCCGGCACGCTCCGGTCCAGCAGCGCCTGCGTCCGCGCGTAGTCCGGCTCCCCGTCCGCCGAAAACAGCCTGGATACCCACTGATGCACGTTCCCCGCGTTCAGGAAGGGCACCACGTTGATGACGCGCCCCTCCGGCATGGCGGCCAGGTTGAAGATGCCGCCCTCGTTGAACATGGGCCCGTCCGACACGGTCGCCACCCATCCCGAGGTTCCCAGGTTGATGTTGTACTGTCCCTTTCCGGCGATCCCGCTGGCCAGCGTGGTCGCTCCGGCATCCCCCGCGCCGGCGTATACCGGCGTTCCGGCCCGGTATCCGGTTTCCGCCGCGGCGGCCTCCGTGACCCGTCCGGCCAGCCCGTGGGACGGAAGCAGGCGCGGCATTTTCTCCGCCGCGATTCCCGCCGCCGCGAGAATCTCCGGGCTCCAGATTTTCCTTTCCAGATCCATGCCTCCGGCCGTGGAGCAGGCGGTGTAATCCCCTGTCGTCTCCCCGGTCAGGCGCGCGGCGATATAATCCTTGGAGGAAATCAGGAAACACCGGGTCCGTTCGTAAATCTCCGGTCTCCGGCGCTTCAGCCACATGATTTTCGGCAGGCTCAGCGTCCCGTCGCAGTGGTTGCCCGTCACGCGCAGAATCCGGTCCGCGCCGGCCGCCGCTTTCAGCTCCTCCGCCTCTTCCGCGGCCCGTCCGTCGCTGTACAGGATCGCGGGGCAGAGCGGCTTCAGATCGCGGTCCACGGGGATCACGTCCTGCATCTGTCCGCTCATGACGATGCCCAGAATCTCCTCCCGGCGGTTTCTCAGCAGCTCCGCAGACAGATCCCGGAAGGCCTCCCACCACACGGCCGGATCCTGTTCCCGGAATTCCTCCCCGTAAAGGGTGGGAATGTCGCGGGACAGCCGCGCCTCCGCCTGTCCGTCCTCTCCCACCAGCACCGCCTTGACCGCGGTGGTCCCGATATCAAAGGTTACGACACAGCTCATTCCGCGCCTTCCTTCCGGACGGTTTCATGAATCTCCCGGATGAAGGAAACCGCCCTGTCCTCCCCCTCCGTCAGATGCTGCACGATGGCGGAGCCGATCACCGCGCCGTCGTACCCGTGTTCCAGCAGCTCCCGCACCCGCTCTGCGGTGCTGATCCCGAAGCCCGCGTAGATCTTTCCCTTCGCGCGCTCCCGGGCGTATCCGTACAGTTTCAGGTACCCGCTGTCCGTATGGGCGACCCCCGTGGGCCCGCGGTACAGCTGGTGATAGATCAGGTCCGCCTCCGCCAGCTCCCGGTCCAGCTCCTCCGCCGGCATGCCGTCGTGGATGAACCCCACGACGCTGACGCCCAGGGGGGCGAGTTTTCCGCGCAGCTCCGCGCGCTCCGCTCCCGTCATGTCCGGAATCACCAGCGCGTCGTACAGTTTTTCCTCCGCCATGCGCAGACAGACGTCCCCCTCCAGCAGGTCCCGCCGGTATCCCATCAGCCAGATGGGAATCGGGATCTCCCGCCGGATCCGGCGCCAGTAGTCCGGATCCCCGGCGACGGATCTGTCCGCCCGCTCCTGGGCCTCCCGGATCACCTTCCCGTCGCAGGAGGCGTCCGCCGCCGGAAACCCGAGCTCCAGGATGTCCATCCCCGCCGCGCAGCAGTCCCGGATAACCCGCAGGCTGTTCTCCCGGTCCGGGTATCCCGCCACCATGTATCCGACAAACTGACTCATCTCGCGTCTCCTTTGCCCGCCTTCTGAAGAATGACGGCGAGAATAATGATCGCCCCGGTAATGATGTCCTGCATGTAGGTGGGCATCTGCAGCATCGTCAGGCCGTTGGTGAGAATGCCCAGGATCGCGCAGCCCGCCAGCGTGCCAGGCACGTTCGGAATCCCCTTCCGGGATACCGTGCAGCCGATGAACACCGCCGCGTAGGAGCTGAGGAAGTATCCGTCGCCGGCGGTGGTGTTGGCGGATCCCACCCGGGAGGCGATCAGCATGCCCGTCGCGCAGGAAAGCACGGCGCACAGGGCGAAGGCGACGTTCTTGTAGACCGCCACGTTCACGCCCGCGATCCGCGAAGCCTCCACGTTCCCGCCGATGGCGTACAGCCTGCGGCCCAGCACCGTATGCCGCATGATGAAGGTGAACGCCGCCACGAACACGACCATGATTACGGACAGCAGCGGCAGTTCCCCGATCTTGAAGGTCCCCAGCCAGGAAAAGCCTTTCGGGATGTTCTGGAACACGGTGGCGCCGCCGGTCAGCCGGTAGATGACGCCGGAGAGCACCGTGCTCATGCCCAGCGTCGTGATGAAGGACAGCACCCGGAACCGGGCCACGATCCACCCGTTGATCCAGCCGATGACCAGGCTGATCAGAAGCGGCAGGATGAAGCACAGGGGCAGGGGCAGCCCCGCCACAGCCATCTGCGCGGACATGACCCCGCCGAGGCTGGCCATCGATCCGACGGACAGGTCGAACTCGTTGACGCTCATCACCATCGTCGCGCCGATGGAGATGATGACCATCAGGGAGATCTGCCGGGAAATGTTCAGGAAGTTCTTCACCGTGAAGAAGGCGGTGGGTCTGAGCACGCTGAACACGATGATGATGACCGCCAGAGCCATCAGCGTTCCGTAGGTCTGCAGGATCTTTCTCGCGTTTTTCATGGGGATCATCCTTTCCTCGCGTCCGCGTAGCAGCAGGAGAGCACCTGCTGGGTCGTCAGGTTCCGGTTTTCAAGAAGCTCCTTCGTCTCGCCGGCGGCGATGATCTGAATCCGGTCCGCGACCTCCAGCATCTCCTTCAGGTCGGAGGTGACGAATACCACGCCGCGGCCCTGATCCGCCTCCTCCCGGAGCAGTTTGTGGATTTCGGCCCGTGTCATGACGTCCACCGCCTGGGTGGGCTCGTCGCACAGGAACACCCGGGGATGGGTCATCAGGGTCTTCGCGAAAACCACCTTCTGCTGGTTGCCGCCGGAGAGCTCGATGGCCCGCTGCTCGGGCCCCGCCATCCGGACCTGCAGCCGTTCCGTCATTTCCCTTACTGCGGCGTTTTCCTTCCGCCCGTCCACGACGCCGCGGCGGGCAAAGCCGCTCAGGCAGCTGAGAGTCACGTTCTCCCGTACGGACAGCCCGCCGATCAGGGCCTTCCCGCGCCGGTCCTCGCTGATCAGCGCCAGCCCTTTCCGGATTGCCGCCGCCGGGGTCAGCTTTTCCCGCTTTCCGAGCAGGGTCACGCTGCCCTCCGCCGTCGGACGGTATCCGTAAATGCATTCCAGCAGTTCGGTTCTCCCGCTTCCTCCCAGCCCGAAGAGGCCCAGGATCTCCCCGGCCCGCACCTCCAGGCTCGCGTCCCGCACCGCGCCGTCCCGGCTCCGGATATGCTCCGCCTTCAGCAGAACCTCCCCTCTTCCGTGGCCGCTGTGAACCTTTTCCGCCGACCAGTTGTCGGTCATCATGCCGATCAGGGTCTCCCGGTCCGTCTCCGCCGTGTTCACGGTTCCGACCATCTCCCCGTTCCGGAACACGGTGATCCGGTCCGTCAGCCGGAAGATCTCCTCCATCCGGTGCGTCACGTACAGGATGGAGGTTCCCCTCTCCCGAAGGCTTCCGATGATGGAAAACAGCGTCTCGCTTTCCCTGTCCGTCAGGGAGGCCGTGGGCTCGTCCAGGATCAGCAGCCTGCAGTCGTTCATCATGGCCCGGACGATCTCCAGGCACGTCTGCTGCGGCGGGGACATCTCCGCGGCGGTCCGGTTCCAGTCCAGCCGGATGCCGACCGCTTCCGCGGTTTCTGTCACTTTCCGTTCCATCGCCTTCCAGTCCACGCGGCCGCCCCGCGTGGGATAGGGCATGCCCAGATAGGCGTTTTCCACGCCCGTGAAGGTCGGAATCAGGGTCCGGTCCTGATGGATGACGCTGATCCCGCGCTCCCGGGCCTCCGAGGGCGTGCGGATGTTCAGCGGCCCGTCGTTCCAGAGGATCTCCCCCCCGTCCGGGAAGTAGACGCCGGTCAGGATCTTGATCAGGGTGGATTTTCCCGCCCCGTTCTCCCCGACCAGGCCGTGCACCTCCCCCGCCTCCAGGCGGAAGCCGATGTCCTTCAGGGCGTAGATCCCGTTGAATTGCTTGGACAGATGCCGGGTCTGAAGCAGCATGTTTCCTCCCCCTCCGCGATGGACTTCCGACAGAAAGAGGGACGCCCCCTGAACGTCCCCCTTTCCGTTTCCGCTTTGCTTATTCGGTGATGAAATCCGCCACGTTCTCCAGGGTGATCAGGGTGGCGGGAGCGTACTTTTCTCCCTTCTCGATCTCTTCCCCGTTGAACAGCTTTTCCATCTCGTCGACGACGATCCTGCCCATTCCCTCGAAGTTCTGGGCCACGGTCGCCTTCAGGTTGCCGCCCTCGGCCACGAGAGCCACCGCCTGCTGGTTGCCGTCCACGCCGGTGACGATGACTTCGTCCCGTCCCGCTTCCTTCAGCGCCTGCGTCGCGCCGATGGCCGGCTCGTCCCAGGCCGCCCAGATCGCGGTCACGCTGTCCTTCTCCGCGTTGGCCAGCAGCAGGTTCTCCACGATGGTCTGCGCGTCGTTGATGGGCTGCTCTGCGGGCACGTGCTGCTCGGTGATCAGGGTGATGTCGGGATATTCCTTGATCAGGTCGTCAAAGGCTTCGCAGCGCTTCACGACGCCGGGATGCGGCCGGTGGGTCAGGGCGATCACGGTGCCCTTGCCGCCCATCAGGTCTTCGAAAAGGAACTTCACGATCAGCGTGCCCATCTGGTAGTTGTCGCTGGTGGCGTTCACCTGCATGCCCTCGATGAATCCGCTGTCGCAGCCGAACACCGGCACTCCCGCGTCAAAGGCGTCCTGCAGCTGATTGGCGATCTGGGAGGGATCGGCGCTGACCAGGACGATGGCGTCGGTCTGGCCGGACTGGGCCACGTTCTCCACCTGGCTCGCCAGCTCGGCAAAATCGTTGTTGGTGTTGATAACGGTCACGACGGCCCCTCTGGATTCCAGGTCGGCCTTCATGTACTCGACCATCTGGTTCGTGGTCACGGATCCGAGATACGGCGTCATCAGGGCCACCTGTTTCCCGGCCATGTCCGCCAGAGCGGAAACGCAGCTCAGGGCAAGCAGCAGGGCGAGTACCAGCGCAGCAAACTTCTTCATAATCGGTGCCTCCTTGTTTTTCTTATTTTTTCGGCGCCTCCGCGCCGGAAAAAACGGTTTGAAATTAATTTCATTCTTCACAACTTATTTCGGCTTTATCTTAGTTCGCCGCGGGCCTTTTGTCAAGTCCGCGGACCCGGAAATAAATTTCAGCCCCGGATGGCCTCCGTCATGCTCCGGACGTATTCCCCGACGTACGGCGGCGCCTCCCGGCCGTATTTCCCGATGATCTTCATGATCGCCGAGCCGACGATGGCCCCGTCCGACACGTCCGCCATCTTTCTCCCCTGCTCCGGCGTGGAGATTCCGAATCCGACCGCGCACGGGACGTCCGTGTTCTCCCGGATCGCCCGGACGATGCTCCCCAGGTCCGTGGTGATCTCGCTTCGCGTTCCGGTCACCCCCAGGCTGGACACGATGTAGATGAATCCCTCGGCCTCCCGGGCGATGGCCGCGATCCGGTTCCGGGACGTCGGCGCCACCAGGGAGATCAGGTCCACTCCGTGCCGGCGGCAGCAGTCCAGAAACTCCCCCTTTTCCTCGAAGGGCACGTCCGGCAGGATCAGCCCGTCGATCCCGATTTCGGAACAGGTGCCGATGAACCGTTCCGCCCCGTAGGAAAACACCACGTTGGCGTAGGTCATGAACACCATCGGAATCCTGACGTCCCGCCGCAGTTCCCGCACCAGGCCGAAGATTTTGTCCGTGGTCACGCCGCCGTTCAGCGCCCGCAGGCTGGCCGCCTGAATCACCGGTCCTTCCGCCATGGGATCGGAGAAGGGAATCCCCAGCTCGATCAGATCCGCGCCGTTCTCCGCCGCGGCCCTCACCGCCGCGGCGGTGGTTTCCAGATCCGGATCCCCGCAGGTGATGAAGGCGATAAACGCCTTTCCGTGGTCGAATGCTTTCGCGGTGTTACTCATACAGATCCTCCCCCCTGTAGCGGGCGATGGCCGCGCAGTCCTTGTCTCCCCGTCCCGAAATGGTGACGACCATGATCCTGTCCTTTCCCATTTCCGGAGCCAGCCGCCGGGCGTGGGCGACGGCGTGGGCGGACTCGATGGCGGGAATGATTCCCTCCGTCCGCGCCAGATACTCAAAGGCCTCCACCGCCTCGTCGTCCGTCACGGGCACGTACTCCGCGCGCCCGATGTCGTGCAGCCAGGCGTGTTCCGGCCCGACGCCCGGATAATCCAGCCCCGCGGAGATGGAGTACACCGGGGCGATCTGGCCGTACTGATCCTGGCAGAAATAGCTCTTCATGCCGTGGAAGATCCCGACCCGGCCGACGTTCACGGTGGCCGCGGTCTCGAAGGTGTCGGTGCCGCGCCCGGCGGCCTCGCAGCCGATCAGCCGCACGGAGGGGTCGCCGATGAAGTGGTAAAAGCTTCCGATGGCGTTGCTTCCGCCTCCGACGCAGGCCAGCACCGCGTCCGGCAGCCGCCCCTCCTTCTCCTGCAGCTGCGCTTTGATTTCCCGGGAGATCACCGCCTGAAAGTCCCTCACGATGGTTGGAAAAGGATGCGGCCCCATGACGGATCCCAGGCAGTAGTGCGTGTCGTCGATGCGGGTCGTCCACTCCCGCATGCACTCGTTCACCGCGTCCTTCAGCGTGGCGGTTCCGGTGGTCACGGGCACCACCTTCGCCCCCAGCAGCCGCATGCGGTACACGTTCAGCGCCTGCCGCCGGGTGTCCTCCTCTCCCATGAACACGACGCACTCCATGTCCATCAGGGCGGCGGCGGTGGCGGTGGCCACGCCGTGCTGTCCCGCGCCGGTCTCGGCGATCAGCCGGGTCTTGCCCATCTTCTTCGCCAGCAGCGCCTGCCCGAGCACGTTGTTGATCTTGTGGGCGCCGGTATGGTTCAGATCCTCCCGCTTCAGGTAGATCTTCGCCCCTCCCAGATCCCGGGTCATCTTCTCCGCGAAGTACAGGCGCGAGGGCCTTCCGGCGTAATCGTTCAGCAGCGCCGTCAGCTCCCTGTTGAAATCCGGATCCTCCCGGAAATGGTTGTACGCTTCCTCCAGCTCGTTCACGGCGTTCATCAGCGTTTCGGGAATGTACTGGCCGCCGTGGATCCCGAACCGGCCCCTGGGATTGCTCATCTACGCGTCCTCCTTTGTCTTTCCGGATAAAAAAACCCTGACAGAACTGAATCTGTCAGGGACGAATGCAAATTCGCGGTGCCACCCTGTTTCACGGCAGTGCCGTGCGCTCTGCGGGATACCATCATATCCCCGGCCATGACGGAGGCCTCCCCGTCGCGGAATACTCGAATCCTTTCATCCGCGCCCTCAGCGGTCCATCGTACGGCTGCCTTCCGCCCGGATCCCACCATCCCGGACTCTCTGAAGGGGCTTCCCCGTCGTCTCTCCGCCTCAACGGTTTGTTATTGAATTGCGGTCATTCTACGCCCCGTCTTCGGGAAAGTCAAGATCGTTTTGTACAAAAAACAGCCGAAAAACATCCGGTCTGTCCGGCCGGATGCTCCGCCTGAGGAAAACTCCGCTTGTCTGTCTCCGGAGGTATATGATAGAATATCCGATGATCCGGCCGCGCCGGATCCGGGGCTGGAACGGATTCAGCCCGCGGAAGGGAGTATTGCGATGCATTCGGATCCTGCCGGTTTCATTTCGTTTTTTTCCGCCCGCGGGGCGTTTTCCGCTTTCCGGAGCCGCCGGAAGTCCGCGGGGCGGGTCCTGCCGGTTTTCTGCGCGGTTCTGGCCGCCGTCTTCCTCCTGTCCGCTTTTCCCGCCGCGGCGGAGGATGCGGACGCCGCGGAGAATCCCGCCGTCCCCGCGCCGGATTTCACCCTGACGGATCAGTACGGGGAGGAGCATACGCTCTCCGCGTACCGGGGAAAGGCGGTCTTTCTGAATTTCTGGACCACCTGGTGCCCCTGGTGCCGGACCGAGATGCCGGATATCGAGTCGCTTTACCATGAACTGGGGGAGAACCGGGAGGATGTCGTCTTTCTGGGCATGGCCGCCCCCGGTTCCCATGACACGGCGGACGAGGACGGAGTCGTCTCGTTCCTGGAGGAAAACGGATGGACCTATCCGGTGCTCATGGATCCCGACGGGACGCTCTTCAGCGTCTACGGCGTTCAGGCCTTCCCCACCACCTGGCTCATCCGCCCGGACGGAACGCTCCTGGGCTACGTTCCGGGCGCCCTGACGAAGGATCAGATGGCCTCGCTCGTCGAAATGGCTCTGGAATAAACGGAAACGGAAAAATAGCGCCCCGTATTCCGCTTTTTCCGTTCTGTACGCTCCGGCCGGCGCGCGGTATGCTGTCCGCGTCCGGAGTTTTTCGGATCAGACTGATGAAAACGGAGGAATCAAGGCATGGAGAAAATCAAATCGTTTCTGAAAAAGCTTTATCAGATGCGCGTCCGGATCTCCCGGAAGGGGACGCCGGTGCTGAACTGGTCGGTGCTCTTCAGCGCGCTCTGCGTTCTGTTCGCTCCGCACATGAGCATCGTCGGCGCCGCCGCCGCGCTGCTCCTGGGCTATGAGTTCTCCTTTGACGCCGGCGGCGCCGGCTTTTCCGCGGACAATCTGGAGAAAACCATCCGGGACGCCGCGGCCGGCCTGAAAACCACCGTGACCGGCGCGGCGCAGGCGGTCCGGACGGAAATCGGCAGGGCCGCCGCGAAAAACGCCGCGGAGAAGAAGGAGAGCGCGCCTTCGGAAAAGGCCGCCGCCGAAATTCCCTCCGAAGCTCCGGCTGAAGCTTCTTCCGGGATTCCCGCGGAAGTTTCCTCCGAAACTCCTTCCTGGATTCCCGCCGAAGTTCCCGCCGGAATGGCGGCCGGCTCCGCGGACGGCGTGCCGTCGGTCAGCCTGGATAAAATGAACCGGGACATGGTGAAGGATCTGGAGCGGCGCGCGGAGGATCTGCCGGACGGCCCCGCCCTCGGCGCCTACCGGACGGTCTATTCCTCCATGGCCGGCTCCGTGCCGACCCTTCAGTTCCCGGATGAAAAGCCGGAGAACGGGTCCTCCTCCGGGCGCGCCGGCGCGGAAGCCTGAAAAAAAGCGGCTCCCGGTCCGCGGAAGCGGCGCGGTTCCCCTTGCCAAAGCGGCCCGCGTCCGTTATAATACTCCCGTAATGGGGGTTGGACTGACGGCGCGGCGTTCCGGGAACGCCGAAGAGGAAAGCGCCGCGGGAAATGAGCATGCATATATCTGATATCGTGATACTCCTGGGCGGAGTGGCGATGTTCCTCTTCGGAATGTCGCTGATGGGGGACGGTCTGAAGAAGGTCGCGGGCAACAAGCTCGAGCTGATTCTGTACCGCCTTTCCAACACTCCTCTCAGGGGTATTCTTCTGGGTCTGGGCGTCGCCGCCGTGATCCAGTCGTCCAGCGCCACCAGCGTCATGGTGGTCGGTTTCGTCAACTCCGCGATGATGAAGCTGATGCAGGCCATCGCGGTCATCATGGGCGCCGTGGTCGGGACCAGCGTCACCGGCTGGATCATCTGCCTCTCCGGTCTCGGCGGGGCGGGCGCCTCCTCCGCGATGGCGCTTCTGTCCACGGAATCTCTCAGCGCGATCATCGCGATCTGCGGCATTCTGGTCCGGATGACCGCGAAAAAGAAATCCTCGCTCCATATCGGAGACATTCTGATGGGCTTCTCCGTCCTGATGTTCGGGATGAAGACCATGAGCGGCGCCGTTTCCGGCCTGAAGAACGATCCCTCGTTTCTGTCCCTGCTGACCAGCTTTACCCATCCGCTGCTGGGGATTCTGATCGGCGCGCTGATCACGGCCGTTCTGCAGAGCGCCTCCGCCTCGGTCGGTATTCTTCAGGCGCTTTCCAGCACGGGGATGATCACCTTCGCCGAAGCGCTTCCCATGATCCTCGGCATCGCGGTCGGCGCCTCCGTGCCGGTGCTGCTTTCCGGCATGGGCTCCTCCACCAACGGCCGCCGCGCCGCCCTCTCCTATCTGGTGATCGAGGTGATCCGGGTCGTCCTGTTCGCGGTCGTCTTCTACAGTCTGAACGCCGCGCTTCATTTTTCCTTCATGACCATGACCATGGACATGTTCTCGATCGCCCTGGTGAACACGGTCTTCCGCGTGGTGACGGTCGCGCTGCTGGCGCCCTTCATCCCGCTGATCGAGAAGCTGATGAGCGTCCTGATCCGCGCGAATCCGGAAGAAGAGGCGGAGACCGGCGACATGAAGCGGCTTGAGGAGCGCTTTCTGGCCTATCCGACCCTGGCCGTGGAGCAGACCAGCCTGACCATCGCGAAAATGGCCCAGCTGACGCAGAA
>ONXY01000523.1 GCA_900321945.1 uncultured Eubacteriales bacterium
ACCCACCGGGTCATCCGGGAGAACCTGCACCGCTCGCCCCTCTACGCCGGGCAGATTCACGGCGTCGGGCCGCGGTACTGCCCCTCGATCGAGGACAAGATCGTCCGCTTCGCGGACAAGGAGCGGCATCAGATCTTTCTGGAGCCGGAGGGAAAGAACAGCCTGGAATGGTACGTGCAGGGCATGAGCTCCAGCCTGCCGGAGGACGTGCAGTGGGCCATGTACCGCACGATTCCGGGACTGCGCCGCTGCGAGCTGACGCGGCTGGCCTACGCCATCGAATACGACTGCATCGACAGCCGGGAACTGCGGCCCACGCTGGAAAGCCACCGGATCCGGGGGCTGTTCTGCGCGGGGCAGATCAACGGTACCAGCGGATACGAGGAGGCGGCCGCGCAGGGGCTGCTGGCGGGCATGAACGCCGCGCTTTCCCTGCAGGGGAGGCCGCAGGTGATCCTGACCCGGGATCAGGCCTACCTGGGGGTGCTGACGGACGACCTGACCACGAAGGGCACGGACGAGCCATACCGGATGATGACGTCCCGGGCGGAGCACCGGCTCTGGCTGCGGCAGGACAACGCGGACCTGAGGCTGACGGAGATCGGCGCGGCCGCGGGGCTGGCGGGCCCGGAACGGCTGGAACGGATGCGGAAAAAGCGGGAAAACACCGGGGAGGCGCTCCGGAGACTCCGGACGACGCGGTTCGCCGCCGGACCCGCGCTGAACGGATTCCTGCAGGCCAGGGGAGAGGCGGAGACGGCGGGCTCCCTGTCGGGAGAGGAGCTGCTGCGCAGGCCGGGCGTGACGCTGCGGGATCTGGAGGAACTGGATCCCGGGCTGGCGGAGATCCCGGCGGACGCCGCGGAGCAGACGGAAATCTCCGTCAAGTACGCCGGATACCTGGAGAAGCAGGACGCGCTGATCCGGAAGGCGCGGCGGCTGGAGGAAACCGCCCTGGAGCCGGACATCCCCTATGAGGAGATCGACGGACTCCGCCTGGAGGCCCGGCAGAAGCTGGCCCGGCAGAAGCCCGTGTCCCTGGGCGCGGCGGGGCGGATTCCCGGCGTCAACCCGGCGGACGTGGCGGTTCTGTCCGTCTGGCTGGAGAAGCGGAAGAGGGAGCGGCGGACCGCGCCGTGACGTCCCGGAACCTTGCGGAAAGCGCCCGGCTGTGGTATAACGGAACGGTTCGGAAACGAGGAGAAGCTGATTTCGGATGAAAGAGGGAAAGAGAGGCCTGGTCTGGCTCTTCGCCGCGGTAATGCTGCTTTTCAGCCTGACGACGGCGGCCTGGGCGGTGACGCGGAAGGAGCTGGATTTCCGGCTTGAGGATACCCGGATGAGCCTGGACACCAGCCGGGGCCGGGAAAGAAAGCAGCAGTACGAATACGACGAGGCCGCCGAAGCGCTGCCCCGGACGCGGGCGGAGCTGGCGGAGGTTCAGCCGGAGGCCGACGCGGCCGCCGAAAGGGTGAAGGCCCTGAAGGACCGGAGAAAGGCGCTCCGGGAGGAAAAGAAAAGGCTGGAGGCGGAGGCCGCGGACGGGAAGACGGCGGACGCGCCCGGAGAGGAGGCGTCCGCGCCGTGAACAGAAGCGGAAAAATCCTGCTCCTGGCGGTGATGGCCGCGGCGGTTCTGGTTTCCTGCGCGCTCTGGGGGGGCGTCCTCCGGGACGCGGGGGAGCTGAAGGAGCTGACCGCCGCGCTGACGGAAAGCCGGGCAGCCTGGGAGGCCACCGCGGAGGCGAAGGAAGCGCTGCAGGCGGAGCTGAAAACCGCGGAGGACGAGCTGAAGGAAGCGAAGCTGACGCTGCGGGAGTCCACGGAGAGGGCGGAAACGCTGGAGAAGGAAATCGAGGTTCTGGAGGAGGAGATCGCCTCGCTGAAGGGAGAAAAGCCCTGAAGGAGCGGCGGAAATCCGGAGACAAGGCGATTCCCCGCGGGCAAAGCGCCGCGGAGAACATACAGAGAAACCAAAGGAGGATCCTGAAACCATGAGGAAACGTCTGCTTGCCCTGCTGGCCGTACTGGCCGTTCTGACGACGCTGTCGGCGGCGCCCGCTCTCGGGGAGACCGGGTTCACGGATATCAGCGCCAGG
>ONXY01000208.1 GCA_900321945.1 uncultured Eubacteriales bacterium
AAGTTCCCGCCGAGCCCGCCGAAGCACTGCTTCACCAGAATGATCGCGATCATGCCGCCGATCAGCGGGATCCACAGCGGGGCGTTGGCCGGAATGTTGTAAGCCAGCAGCAGGCCTGTGACGACGGCGCTCCAGTCGCCGATCAGGATCGGCTTATGGTTGATGCGCTGGAACAGGTACTCGCTGACCACGCAGCTGAGCACCGAGGTGACCATGATTGCCAGCGCGTTCCATCCGAAGAGGACGATGCCCGCGATGCCGGCCGGAGCCAGCGCCAGGCAGACCTCCTGCATGATGCTCCGCGTCGAGCGGGGGGACCGGAGATGGGGCGATGAGGTGACGGTCAGATTCTTCTGCATGGATTATACCGCCTCCTTTCCGGATTCTTCCTTTTCTTTCTTCGCGGCTTCCTCCGCGGCGAGACGGGCCTGTTCTTCCGCCTTGCGGGCCGCTTCCCTTCTCTTTTTCCGCTGGATGTTGTTCTTCGCGGTCCGCATGCTCTGGGTCAGGCTCCGCTTGGCGGGGCAGACGAAGCTGCAGCAGCCGCACTCGATGCAGTTCATGACGCCGATCTTCTCCGCGTCCTCAAAGCGGTTGTGCCGGCTGAAAGCGTCGATCCGGCTCGGGAAGAGCTTCATCGGACAGGCTTCGCGGCAGGCGCCGCACTTGATGCAGGGGCTCTCCTTCGGCTCCATGGCTTCCTCGCCGAGCGCGACCAGCCCGCTGCAGCCCTTCGTGACCGGAATGTCGAACCGGGCGATTGCCATACCCATCATCGGGCCGCCGTAGATAAACTGGCGTACGCCGGGCTGCAGGCCTCCGCAGGCGGAGATCAGGTGGTCGATCGGCGTGCCGATCCGGACGAGGAAGTTGCCGGGGTTGTTGACCAGGCCTCCCACCGTGGTGATCCGCTCGATCAGCGGGCGTCCTTCCCGGATGGCCCGGTCGATGGCGTACACTGTGCCGACATTGCACACGACAACGCCCACGTCCAGCGGCAGGCCGCCGTTGGGAACCTGCCTGCGGGTCAGCGCGTATACGAGCTGTTTTTCGCCGCCCTGCGGATACCGGACCGGAAGAGCCGTCACGTGGATTCCGTCCGCGTTCCTGGCGGCGGCGGTAAGGATATCGATCGCGTCCTTTTTGTTGTTCTCGATGCCGATCAGCGCCTCGTCCACCTCCAGCGCCAGCATCATCAGCCGGACGCCGTCGATGATGTCGGCGGCCTTCTCCAGCATCAGCCTGTGGTCCGCGGTCAGGAAAGGCTCGCATTCGGCGCCGTTGATCACGATTTTCTCGATCTTCTTTCCGCCGGAGGGCGTCAGCTTTACCGACGTCGGGAAGGTCGCCCCGCCCAGGCCGACGATGCCGCACTCCCGCACGATCTGCTGAAGCTCGGAGGCGCTCAGGGTCTCGGGATGATCCGACGGACGCAGCTCCGCCCATTCCTCTTTGTAATCGTTGTCGATCAGCACAGCGGGCACCATCGTACCGTTGGCGAGCATCGCGTCCTGCACGGCGTGAACCGTACCGGAAACCGACGCGTGCACTGGCGCGGAAACAAAGCCTCCCGCCTCGCCGATCTTCTGTCCGATTTTCACATGATCCCCGGGGGAAACCAGCGCTTTCGCGGGCGCGCCGATGTGCTGCTGCAGGGGAATGATCACCCGCGGCGGCGCCTCAAGAGGACGAATGGGATTCAGACCGTTGACAGCCTTCCCGTTGGTTCCTTCCTTCGGATGGATGCCGCCGGGAAAAAGTTTTTTTTCGAACACGGGCAAGAGCCCCCCTTCCGGGTTTTTCATCTGTTTATCGAATTATATCATATACAGACCATATAACACAAATGTTTTTTTCGGAGAGATCCACAGGGTTCAGCCGGGATCCTTCCGCCTGCCGACGGCCTCGATCATTTTTTCCGCGTAGGAGACGGCGTCCTCGCCGACGCCGTCCGCGCCGCTGATCATGCGGGCCACCTCGCGGATCCTTCCCTGCCGGTCCAGCATGGAAACGCCGGTGCGCGTCCGTCCTTCCGAGACGGATTTGACCACGAGGAACTGATAATCCGCAGCCGCGGCGATCTGCGGCAGATGCGTGACGCAGATCACCTGCCGGCTCCGGGCGATGGCGCTCATCTTCTCGGCGACGGTCTGGGCCATCCGGCCGCTGATCCCCGTATCGATTTCGTCGAAAACCATGCAGTCCACGCCGCTGTCTCCGGCCTCCACCGCCTTCAGGGCCAGCATGATCCGGCTTAGCTCGCCTCCGGAGGCGGTTCTGGCCAGCGGTTTCAGCGGTTCGCCGGGGTTGGGCGAGATCAGGAACTCAATCTGATCGTCCCCTTCCGGCCGGGGCATGGGTTTCCGCTCCCCCTCAGGCTCCGCGAACGCGACGGAAAAGACGGTTTTCTCCATTCCGAGATCCTTCAGCTGGGCCGTTATCCCCGCCTCGAAAACGGAGGCAAGTTTCCGGCGGCTCTCCCGCAGATTCCGGGCCTCCGCCCTGTAGACGGCAAGCAGACGCTTATGCTCCGCCGCGGTTTCCGCCAGCCGGTCCTCCAGGGAGCAGAGCTCTTCATATTCCGCTTCCATCTTTTTCTGTTCGGACAGGATATCCCCGGAGGCGGAGCCGTATTTCCGTTCGAGCCGGCGGATAAGATCCAGCCGTTCCTCCGTCCGGACGAGTCTGCCCGGATCCTGATCAAACGATTCCGTCAGGGCCGCGATCTCGTACGCGGCTTCCTGCAGCTCGTAGTACGCGCTTTCGCAGCGGTCTGCGAGAGATTTCATTCTGTCGTCGTACGTTTCCAGACTCCGCAGCGACGCGGCGGCCGCCCGGATCCGTTCGAGGCCGCCCGCGCCGTCCTCGCCGCCGCTCAGGCCGTCCCGGGCTCCGCGCAGGGCGGAAAGAATCTTTTCCGCGTTTCTGAGCCGCAGGGCCTCGGCCTGAAGAGTTTCCGCCTCGCCGGGCTTCAGCTTCGCGGCGTGAAGGTCCCGGAGCGCCGTTTCCAGTTCCCCGAGACGGCGCTGCTTCTGATCGTTCTCCTTCCGCATCCTCGCGTACGCGCGGTGAACCCGGAGAAACGCCTCGCAGGCGTCCGCGGTGCGGTCCATGGCCGCCCGGTGGTCCCCGTCCCCCGTCCGGTCCAGGAAGCGGAGCTGCATGTCCGGATCCATGAGGAACTGATGCTCGTGCTGACCGTGGACGTCCATCAGCTTCGCGCCGAGCTCCCGGAGGAGACCCGCCTGCACAACGACCCCGCAGACCCGGCAGACGTTTCTGCCGGAGGCGGAGATCTCCCGGTACAGCACGACCGTCCCGCCGTCGGAATCGATGCTTTCCCGTTCCAGGATATCCGCGATCTCCCGGTTTCCGGGAACGTCGAACACGGCCTCCACGGAGGCCTTTTCGCATCCGGTCCGGATCAGGCCGCGGTCCGCCCGTCCCCCCAGAATCAGATTCACCGCGTCGACCACGATGCTCTTTCCGGCGCCGGTCTCCCCGCTCAGCACCTGCATGCCCTGCTGAAAGCGGATGGTCAGATTTTCAATCAGGACGATATTCCGGATCGTCAGGGACTGAATCATGTCCCGTTTCCCCCTTTCCGGAAAGCGTCACGAAGCGGTCAGCTGCCGGATTTTTTCCGCGGACCGCTGCGCGCCCGCCGGATCCGCGGCGACGAGAAAGATCGTGTTGTCCCCGGCGATCGAGCCGAGGATCTCCGGCATGTCCATGGAGTCCAGCGCTTCCGCGGCGGTGTTCGCGGAGCCGCTGAGGGTCTTGACGACGACCATCTGCCCCGCGGCCTCCACGCTGAGGACGCAGTCCTTCAGCATGCGGATCAGCCTGTCGCTCAGGCCCGGGCCCTCCCGCTCCGGCACGGCGTACTGATATCCGCCGTCCGTCACGGGGACCTTGATCAGGTGCATCTCCTTCATATCCCGGGAGACCGTGGCCTGCGTGACCTGGAAACCCCTGTCCCGAAGCGCTTCCGCGAGTTCCTCCTGCGTCTGGATGATCCGCTCCTTCAGAAGCGTCCGGATCATGGCCTGACGATCGCTTTTCATGGCTGCTCCTCCTCTTTTCCGGGCCGGCTCCAGGCCAGGAACTTCTGTTTCATCACGTCAAAGAAGCGGTATTCCCCGATGCGTACCAGCCGGAGGCTCTCCGAGGCGCCGGTGACCGTCACCGAATCTCCGGCGTTCAGCATGCGCCGGCTCCGGCCGTCGATCTGCAGCTCCGCCCTCTGCTCCCGGTCCTTTTTCAGATGAAAGCGGACGGCGGAAGACGCGGGGACGACGCAGGGACACTGCCGGAGGCTGTGAGCGCAGACCGGCGTGATCACAATGCCTTCTACTCCGGGCGCGAGCACGGGACCTCCGGCGGACAGGGAATACCCTGTGGAGCCGGTGGGCGTCGCGGCGATCACGCCGTCCGCCGTGAACGTGTCCCAGTGTTCCCAGTTGATCCGGGTCTCCACCTGGATCAGCCGGGCGAACCCGCCGCGGGTGACGACCGCGTCGTTCAGGGCGGGCCAGGTTTCCTCCTCCCCGTTGACCCGGACGCTGAGCAGCCCTCTGTTCTCTATGTGGTAATCCCCCGCGAGCACCTTCTCCATCAGCGGGATCAGCTGCTCGGGATCTCCTTCCGTCAGAAACCCGACGGTGCCCAGGTTGATGCCCAGCAGCGGGCAGCCTGACGCGACGGCTTCGCCGGCTCCCAGCAGCAGCGTTCCGTCCCCCCCGAAGGAGATGACCATGCCGAACCGTCCCGCCCTTTCCCCTTCCCGGGGATAAAGAACGCGGATTCCCGCGTCGCGGAAAAAGGCTTCGGCCCGGTCCGCGCAGATCCGCGCGTCGCCGCGCCGGGGGTGAACCACGAACGCGACGTCTTTCAGTTCATCCATCAGCTCTGTCCCTTCATCGTACGGTGCGCCGCGTCCACGACGCGGCGGATTTCCTCTTCCGGAATCACGGGGGAATCGTCCGTCCTTTTCCGGATCTCCGCGAGAAACTCGATATTGCCCTCCGGGCCGGTGATGGGGGAAAAGTCGATCCGGACGACCCGCCAGCCGAATGTCTCCGCGAAGGAAACAATCCCGGAGATTACCTCCGCGTGCGTCTCCGGATCCCGGACCACGCCCTTTTTCCCGACCTTTTCCCTGCCCGCCTCGAACTGCGGCTTGATCAGCGTGTAGAAGACGCCGTCCTCCCCGATGATCTCCGCCGCGGCGGGCAGGATCAGGCGGACGGAGATAAAACTGACGTCCATGACGGCGACCCGGGGCCGTTCCGGAAACATGTCCGCGGTCAGATACCGCGCGTTCGTCCGCTCCATGACGGTCACCCGCGGATCGTTCCGCAGCTTCCAGTCCAGCTGACCGTAGCCTACGTCCACGGCGTACACATGCTTCGCCCCGTTCCGCAGGCAGACGTCCGTGAAGCCGCCGGTGCTCGCCCCGATATCAAGGACGACGCTTCCGGCGAGATCCGCCTGAAAAACGGAAACCGCCTTCTCCAGTTTCAGCGCGCCGCGGCTTACATACTCCGTGCGCGGTTTCCGGACGCTCAGCCCGTCGTCCGGGCCGACGGTTTCGGACGGCTTCAGCACCTTCCGCTCCCCGATATAGACCTGTCCGGCCATGATCGCGGCCTGCGCCTTCTCCCGGCTCGGGAAAAAGCCGCCGGACACCAGCGCCGTGTCGATTCGTTCCTTTCCGGTCATGCTTCCGGACTCCTTCCGAGGGCTTTCAGGATCCTGCCCCGGACGGTTTCGGGATCCAGTCCCGCGTCTTTCAGCAGAAGCGCGTGGCTTCCGTGCGAAAGGAAGGCGTCCTCCACCCCGAAGACCGCCTTCGGGGGTTCGAGACCCAGCTCCGCGCAGCGCTGCGAGACGTACGCGCCGAATCCTCCCGTTTTCATATGCTCCTCCAGGGTGAACGCGGGGATCCGCGCGTACTTCCGGAGCGCGTCCTCATCCAGCGGTTTGAGGGTGGAACAGTTCACCACCGCGGC
>ONXY01000514.1 GCA_900321945.1 uncultured Eubacteriales bacterium
GATCCCGGCGCCGTCCAGGTCGGCGATCGTGCGGGACACGCGGAGAATGTGATGATATCCGCGCGCACTCAGATGCAGCGTGTGAAACGCGTGTTCCAGCAGCTCTTCCGCGGCGGGATCCCGGCGGCAGAAACGTTCCAGATCCCTTGCGGAAAGCTCGCTGTTGAAATGTATGCCGGTATCCCGGTAACGCTGCTCCTGTATCCGGAAGACCCGGACGACCTGTTCCCGCATTTCGGAAGAAGAACACGAGGAACGCTGCTTCCCGGTCAGATCCTGATAGCCGGCTGCCGGCACTTCACACCGCAGATCAATGCGGTCCAGCAGAGCCTGGCTGATCCGGGACTGATACTGCCGGATCTCATGCGGGGAGCAGGAACAGCGGTTCCTGTCCGGATAGTATCCGCAGGGACAGGGGTTCATGGCTGCGACCAGCAGGAAGGAAGCGGGATAGCGGAACACACCTCCGGCACGGGAGATCGTGATCTCCCGGTCTTCCAGCGGCTGCCGGAGCATCTCCGCAGTCCCGGCGCGCATTTCCGGAAGCTCGTCCAGAAACAGGACGCCGCGGTGGGCCAGCGTGACTTCGCCCGGACGGGGATGGAAGCCGCTTCCGCACAGAGCGGCCGGCGTGACCGTATGATGAGGGGACCGGAAAGGCCGGCAGCGGAGCAGCGGCTGTTTTCCGGAGAGCATGCCGACGATGCTGTAGATCCTGGAGATCTCCAGACTCTCTTCCCGGGTCAGATCCGGCAGGATCGTGGGGATCCTCCGGGCGGTCATGCTTTTCCCCGATCCCGGCGGACCGGACAGCAGAAGATTGTGAAAGCCGGCCGCAGCGATCAGCGCCGCCCGCTTGACGGTTTCCTGACCGTGAATATCAGAAAAATCGACGGAATAGACAGGCTCTTCTTCCTCCGGCAGCGGGACGGATCCCTGTTCCGGCAGGATCCCGCCTTCGCAAAGCGATACAAATTCCTGCAGGGACCGGACGGAGACGATCCGTACGGAATCCGCCACCCGGCCTTCGGCAGCGTTTTCGGCAGGCAGGATGCAGGTGCCGAGTCCCCGCTCTTTTGCCAGAAGAACGGTGGGAAGGACGCCGGTGACCGGACCGATCCGGCCGTCCAGGTGCAGTTCTCCGATCAGCATGGCGTTTTTGAGAAAGTCTTCCGGGATCTTTCCGAGGGCGCACAGGATCGAAGCGGCGATCGGCAGATCAAAACGGGTGCCGTCTTTCCGCACGTCTCCGGGCGCCAGATTGATCGTGATGCGCTGCGGAGGAAGGCGGTATCCCAGATTGCGCAGGGCCGTGCGCACGCGTTCCTGCGCCTCCCTGACCTGGGAAGAAACAAAGCCGACCATGGTAAACTGCGGCATGCCGTCGCTGACATCCGCTTCAACGGTGACGGGGATGGCTTCAATTCCGGCGATGGCCGCGGAACAGATTTTACAGAACATAAGATCCTCCTGACACAAGCAGTTTTTCTGACGGGATTCTGTGAGCGAACGCTCTGAAGAACGGCGGAAGCCGGATATCTAAACTATATAATATATCGCAGCAATATGCAAGACGGAAAAAGAATGCCCTTGCAACTTATATTTATTTATTGTATAGTGTCAATCGGTCGAGAGGAGGAACATCATGGCATCCAATCTGGTCATTGTCGAGTCGCCGACAAAGGTAAAGACGATAAAAAAATTTCTGGGTTCCAACTATGAGGTGCTGGCGTCGAACGGTCATGTCCGGGACCTGCCGAAGAGCAGGCTGGGGATCGATGTCGAGCACGGATATGAACCGAAATATATAACGATCCGCGGGAAGGGAGACCTGGTCGCGGCTCTCCGCAAGGCGGCTGCGAAAGCGGATAAGGTGTATCTGGCGACAGACCCGGACCGGGAAGGCGAAGCGATCTCCTGGCATCTTGCCGCGGCTCTGAATCTGGACCATAAGAAAATGCGCCGGATCACGTTTAACGAGATCACGAAGACAGCCGTTAAGGCGTCTTTGAAAAACGCGCGGGATATCGATATGAATCTGGTGGA
>ONXY01000305.1 GCA_900321945.1 uncultured Eubacteriales bacterium
CAGAGGAAGTTCCGCGCGAAGGTGCTGGCCTCGTCCTCCAGCACGCGTCGCGCGTCCATGGGCAGCCTCTCCACGTCCCAGAAGCGGAAATGGTCCATCAGGATATGCCCGAATTCATGAAAGATCGAGAACCGGATCCGCTCCGGGCTCGCCACCGTCTCGTCGTAGGCGATGAAGTACTTTCCGTCCCGGCAGAGGGTGAAGGCCTCCTCCCCCGTGGTCCGGACCTCGTATTCCGGGCTGTCCTCCCGCATCCTGAGGGCGGCCGTCATCGGCGTCAGCATGAAGCCCATCTGCTCCGCCAGCAGGAAGGGATCCGGCGGCAGCCGCTTCACCTCGTTGGCCAGCAGCACCCCGCAGGCCAGGCGCACGGCTTTCTCCCGGCGCTCCTCCGCCGGAACCTCAGTCGGATTCATCCCCGTCCTCCTTCTGATACTGCTCGATAAAGGGCATCATGAGGCTGATCAGGCCGCTCCGCTTTTCCGGATCCATGTTCCGGAGCCCGCGGGTCAGCATGCGGATCTCCTCCTCGCCGGAGGAATCCCCCCTCAGCTCCCGCTCCCCGACGCCCAGCGCGTCGGCGATAGCCTTCAGCCGGGCGGGCCGGACCTCCTCCAGCCCGAGCCCCTCGTACCGCACCACGGTCTGCACCGTGCAGCCCAGAGCTCTGGCCAGATCCGCCTGCGTCATGCCGCGGCGGCGCCGGAGCATCCGCAGCCGCTCCCCGAATTTCTGTTCCATCCCGGCCCCTCCCCGATAAACCAAATATTTTGGCTTCCGTATTATACGCCTTTTTGAGCCTTTTCGCAAGGTTTTTTTAATTTTTCCGGTCATTTTTTTAATTTGTTAAAATTTCTCTTGACACAGGGTCCGCGTCAGGATATAATTCCGTCCGGAAGCACAAATATTTTGTTCTCTCGTGAAAGGAGCCCGCCCATGTCCGTCCTTCATTCATGCCCGCCCCCGGAGTCCGCCCTCCGCCGCACGGAGGAGGAGGCTCTGGCCCTGGCCGGGGATTATCTGAACCAGTATCCGAAGCTTGAGCGCAGGATTCAGTCCGCTCTCGCCTTCCGTCAGCGGCTGATCGACATCGCCACCGGCGTCTCCCCCCGGCCGGCCGGGGAGGTCCGCGGCGGCGGGCAGGGGGACGGGATCGGCTGGGCCGTCGCCCGCCTGGCGGATCTGAAGGAGCAGACCGACCGGGATGTGGACAGGCTCTGCGATCTGGCCCGGGAGATCCACGGCCGGCTCGAGGCGCTGGAGCGCCCGCGCGCCGCCGCGCTGCTGGAATCTCTTTATATAAAAGGCATGAGGCTGGAGGACGCGGCCGCTTCCCTTCATTATGAAACGCGCTACGCCTGGAAGGTCCGGCGGGATACGATGATCCGCCTGGGCTTCCTGCTTTTCCGGGATCCCCCGTCGTGGGCCGTTCCCCCGGAAAAGGACGGCTCCGGGAGCCTCTCCGGTCCGTCCTGAAACGCCTGAAGGCGCGCGAAACCCCCGCCGGTTCGGACCGGCGGGGGTTTCATGCGGTTTCGGAGCCGGGGAATCACCCGAAGCTTTCCTCGCAGAGCCCCGTGTTGAAGTCAAACGTCCCCGCCCAGTAGATGGTTCCCGCGATGGTTTCCACCTGCTCCCCCTCGAAGAAGAAGCAGACCTTCTTCGCCCCGCTGCCCGCGCAGAGCGTGTTCACCATGCTGTAGCAGAGAAGGGTCTCGTCCTCCTTCCCCCAGGCCTGTATCTCGGACCTGAAGGTTTCGCTCAGGTTCACCAGGATGACGTCCCCGTCGATGGCGATCCCCAGGATGTCGTCCTCCCTCACCAGGTCCGGCAGCGTCCGCTCCATTCCCTCTTCCCGCGCCATGGCCCCCGGGCCCTCCATCAGCGCCGCCAGCTTGGCTCTGGGGCTGTCCGATTTCGCCCGGTCCACGCTCATCTCCAGCGGCGCCAGGACGTTTCCCCGGGCCAGGTAAACCGTGGTCCGCCCCATCAGGAACGGCGCGAACCCGGACCTTCTCAGCGTTCCGCCCAGCGCCGTCATGTC
>ONXY01000561.1 GCA_900321945.1 uncultured Eubacteriales bacterium
ATACAGAGGAATGGGGAACGGGCATCCAGGAGATTCCCATCGGAGAACTGGATCCGAACCCGGATCAGCCCCGGAAGACCTTTGACGAGGAGACGATCAGGCTGCTGGCGGAGAGCGTGAAGGATCAGGGCGTGCTGCAGCCGCTGATCGTCGTGGCGGCCAGCAACGGACGATACCGGATCATCGCCGGGGAGAGGCGGTACCGGGCCAGCCGGCTGGCCGGCCTGGAGAAGGTGCCCTGCATCGTGAAGGATCTGGACATCGTGAAGCAGATGGAGATCACGCTGATCGAGAATCTGCAGCGGGAGGACCTGAATCCCGTCGACGCGGCGAGGGGAATCCGGGCGCTGATGCAGCAATGCGGATATACCCAGGAGAAGGTGGCCCAGCGGCTGGGCAAGAGCCGGCCCGCGGTGGCGAACCTGGTGCGGATGCTGAACCTGCCGGAGGAAGTCACGGACATGGTCCGGGACGGCATGCTGACGGCGGGACATGCCCGCGTTCTGGCAGGGCTGAGCGACACGGAAACCCAGATCCGGCTGGCAAAAAAAGCGGCGGAGGAAGGCCTGAACGTCCGGCAGATGGAAGCCCTGGCCGCGAAGGAAAAGAGTCCGAAACAGAAGAAGACGCCGGAGAGAAAGCCCCTGGCGCCGGAGCTTGCGGAGCTGCAGGACAGACTGCTGGAGAAGACCGGCATGAGAGCGAAGCTGACGGGAACGGCGAAAAAGGGGAAAATCGTGCTGCAGTACGGGAGCATGGAAGAACTGAACCGGCTGTATGAGCTGCTGGAACGGGTGGACGCATGAGCAGAAAGGACTTGCCGGAAATGCCCCGGTGGGACGGGCCGCTGAGCCATCCCTTCTACAGCCGGGTGGTCAAACGGGCCATCGACCTGATCCTGGCCCTGGTGCTGCTGATTCCGGGGCTGATCCTGATGCTGCCGCTGGCGGTCTGGGTCAGGCTCGACTCCCCGGGACCGGTGTTTTACAGGGCTTTGCGGGGCGGATATCACAATCAGCCGTTCTATATCCTGAAATTCCGGAGCATGGTGGTGGGAGCGGATCAGACCGGCGGCACCACCGCCAAGAACGACGCCAGAGTCACGAGAGCGGGACGAATCATGCGCCGCTTCAAGCTGGACGAGCTGCCGCAGCTGTTCAACATCATCCGCGGAGAGATGAGCTTTGTGGGGCCGCGGCCGGAGCTGCTGCTATACACCAGGCAGTACACCAGAGAGCAGGAATGCATCCTGTGGGTGCGGCCGGGGGTTACTGACCGGAGCAGCATCGTATACATTGCCCAGGATGAGATCGTGGGCGAGGAGGATCCGGTGGGCAATTTTGAACGGCTGATCCTGCCGAAGAAGAACCAGATGCGGGTGGAATACGCGCGGAATCAGTGCTTTTCGCTGGACTGGCAGCTCTTCTGGGAGACCATCGGCGGGGTATTCCGGAAGGCGGAAAACGCGGCGAGGGAAAAGAAATGCTCCTGAACGGGCGTTACGAACCAATGAAAGGGTGCAGGCATGGGCAGCTATGAAGAGATGGTTCACAGCGCTTTCGGGGGCGGGAAGATCGACACCTCCGATCCGCGGGTGCTGGCCTGGCTGATCCGGCGGAACGGGCTGGAAATGGCCAGAATCAGCCACGGGAGCCATATCGGCAGCGTGTTCAGCGCGGCGGAGATTATCGCGACGCTGTACGCCGGCGTACTGAATGTGGATCCCGCTTCGCCGAAGAAGCCGGACCGGGACCGGATGATCCTGAGCAAGGGGCACGCGGGCAGCGCGGTATACGCGGCGCTGGCTGAGCGGGGCTTTTTCCCCGTGGAGGAACTGAGCACCCATTACGGAAACGGATCCAGGCTCAGCGGACACGTGAGCCATAAGGGCGTACCGGGGGTGGAGATCTCCACCGGTAGCCTGGGGCACGGGCTGGCCATCGGAACCGGCATGGCCCTGGGCGCCGGGATGGACGGCGCGGACTGGCGGACGGTTGTGGTGCTGGGCGACGGGGAATGCGACGAGGGCGAGATCTGGGAGAGCGCCCTGCAGGCGGCTCAGTTCCGGCTGGACCGGCTGGTGGCGGTGGTGGATTATAATCATATGCAGAGCCTTGACTTTGTCAGCAGGACGCTGGAGCTGGAACCTTTTGAAGCCAAATGGCGGGACTTCGGCTGGAACGCCATGAGCTGCGACGGGCATGATACGGACGCGCTTCGACGGGCGTTCGGATGGGCCTGGGGGAACGCGGGAAGCGGACGGCCATCCGTCATCCTCGCCAATACGATCAAGGGGAAGGGCGTATCCTTCATGGAGAACAACATTCTGTGGCACTACCGGACGCCGCAGGGGGAGGAATACGAGGCGGCGCTTAAGGAACTGGAGGCGCAGAGGCCATGAGAGACGCGTTTGTGCGGGCCCTGATGCGGGAGATGGCGGCGGACGACCGGATCGTCCTGATCACGGGGGATCTGGGCTTCGGCGTGCTCCGGCCCGTGAAGGAAAACTATCCGGAGCG
>ONXY01000298.1 GCA_900321945.1 uncultured Eubacteriales bacterium
CCAGCAGCGCGTCGCCCACCTTGACGATATCGCCGGAATCGTAGGAAACGGATTCGCCGTCCACGTAGACGTTCCAGCTCTCGTCGTAGGGGATGGAGGTGAACAGGATCTTGTCCGCGCCGTTCACGTTGACCTTGCCGGAAAGATCCGTCTCCTCGAAGGAATCCAGCTGCAGCAGGCCGTTTTTCGTGAGGTTGTTGTAGGCCTGTTTGAACTTTTCGCCGTCGATGCGCACCGCGCTCAGATCCACGGAAGCGCTGTTGTCTTCGGAGAGGGTGTACTGGATGCGGATGGGCTCATCGCCGTCCTGATACCCGAGGTCCAGCGTAAAGGGCTGCACGCTGGAGCTGGAATAGGAATAGTTGAAATCCTTTGCGGTCACGGAGATGGTGGAGACGTGAGTGCTGCCGGTATAGATATAATACTGGCCCGGCTCCGTCACGCCGATCTCCACGGTGAATACCGCGTCGGAACCGGAATCCGCCTTGGAGATGTTGAAGGCGGACATGTTGTTGAGCAGGATGGGATCCAGCGACTCGGAGATATTGTCCGATTCCACGTCCGTCACTTCCACGGGGATCAGGATATCGGACACGCCCGCCGCCTTTTCCATCAGGTTGTTCTGCACGATGAAGGGATCCTGGGAGGAGAGGTCCCACTCCTCGATATCGCCGTTCACCGCGAAGGCGACGGGAAGCTGATACTGATACTGATAGGCCGTGAAGGTATCGTTGGCGGCCACCTGATCGTAATACTCGTTGTCGCTGACAAGATTGCCGTTGTCATAGATATATTTCAGGGCGAACATGCTGTTGAAGATGGGCGTCTGGGGATAATAGGTGTAGCTGTTGATATCGTTGCCGAACATGCCCATATCCTCCATCAGCTTGGCCACGTGCTCGTAGGCCATGGAGGAGAAGGTGGAAACGCCGTTGTAGCCGTACCAGCAGGGGTCCATACGGGCGCGCAGCTTGGAGAGCTCCGTCCGGTAGAACAGCTCGTCGTCCTCCCCTTCCACGGCCTCTTTGATCTCCTGATAGACGGGATAGTCGGTCACGTAGTTGGCCTTGGGCTGCTCCATGACAAAGTTGCTCACGTCGGAGACGCACAGCTCCGTGACGATGGCGATGACCAGCAGCGACACCACCGCGCCGCGCTCGAATTTTCTGCTGCGCAGCAGCCCCAGCAGCACCACGTAGACCACGGTGAAGATCAGCGTGATGTTCACCGTTCTGGCGCCGGCGTTCTGCTGGCCCAGCTTATCCAGCAGGATCACGAAGGCGATGACGCCCACGCCCAGCCCCACGTAGGTCCGGTTGCTGAAATCGTCGATATGGCGGAAGACCTCGTAGCCGATGACCAGCAGCAGGAAGCTGTAGCCGAAGGAATAGCGGAAGGGCAGGTCGTTGGGCATGTGCAGGCCGTGCCAGATATAGTTGAGATAATTGAGGGAGAAGCTGAGGTAGAAAATGCCGATCAGCACCACGGCGGCGACCTTTTTACGGCCGGAGATCCGCTTGCTGAAGAAGAACAGCGGCAGCAGCAGGACGCTGAGCAGGCCGCAGTAGATGTTGGGCAGGACGATATCGCCGCTGCTGCGGATGGTGGTGGTGAGGGACGGCAGATGGTTGGCGGCGAAATCAAACAGGTTGAAATACACCTTCATGGCGGAGGGGAACGCGTCCCCGGTGGCGGAGGAGGTCTGCAGGCAGTAGTAAACGGGGATCAGCGCAAAGGCGGAGAGCAGGAAGCAGAGGACGGACGCCAGGACGAAGGACCAGCCCGTGACCCAGAAGCGCCGTTCGGACAGCTTTACCTTTTCCTTTTTGCCCTTTTTCGCCGGAGGGTTTCCGGCGGGGCCGTTGGCCGCGAAGGCGGCGGCAAAGCCGCTGTTCACCGGCGCGTCCGGGGCGGCCGCCGCTTCCGGCGTTTTCGCCGCGGGCTCCGCCTGCGCGGGGGCGGGGGCTTCGCCCGCGCCGCCTTCCTGCGCGTCGGCGGGAAGGGCTTCACCGGCAGGCGCTTCGGGAACGGGCTGTGAGACGGCGGTCTGCGGGCGCAGCGCCGCTTCGGAAACGGTGAACCCGCCGGACAGCTCCGCTTCCCCGGCGTTGTCCGTGACGGCGGCGTCAAGGGCCGCGTCGATGGCGGCGGCCCCCTCGGTCACGGCGGAGGCCAGCGCGGCGGCTTCCGCTTCG
>ONXY01000212.1 GCA_900321945.1 uncultured Eubacteriales bacterium
AGGGGAATGCTGGCGCTTGTCGGCGTCTCCTCGGAGGACGGACCCGCGGATCTGAAATACATCGCGGAAAAGGTCATGAATCTCCGGATCTACGACGATGAAAACGGCGTCATGAACCGCTCCATCCTGGACGCCGGAGGCGCCATCCTGGCGGTGAGCCAGTTTACCCTCTACGGCGACGCGCGGGGCGGCCGCCGTCCCAGCTACTTCCGGGCCGCGAAGCCTGAGAAGGCCAATGAAATGTACGAGGAGCTGATCGCCTTCTGGCGGTCCGCCGGCATTCAGGTGGAGACCGGCCGGTTCCGCGCGGAGATGCAGGTGTCTCTCGTGAACGACGGACCGGTTACGATCCTGCTGGATTCCGAAAAAGCGTTCTGACGGCGGGACCCGGCGGCCGGTCCAACCGGGACGGGAAGCGCCTGTCCCAAGCCCGGAAAACAGAACAGGAAACGACCCGGCAGCGGCCGGGTCGTTTCCTGTCTTCGGGGGCCGCGTCAGTTTTCCACGACGACGCAGTCCTGCAGAATATAACCGAAGGAAGGTCTGGAGGAGTACTGGTTTTCCGTGTATCCGCCGTTCAGGTCGATGACGTCCGACGGATTCTGGGGATTCACGCCGGTGTAGTTTCCGCTGAATACCTTCAGCCGGCCCTTCTTCAGGCTGTCAACCGCTTTCGCGATCTTATCCTCCGTGCCTTCCGCCGCGATGAACCGGTTGAGCTCCAGAAGCTCGACCCAGCCGTTCTCGAAGCCCGCGCTGAGGTCGCGGCCGTGGGCGTGGGCGGACACGGCGCTCTCGATCGTCTGCCCGTTCAGCACGGCGCCCACCGCCTCGAGAATATACGGGGCCCAGTTGGTCCGGATGCTGACCAGGGCGCTGGAAGGAGCCACGTCCATCATGCTCTGATGATATCCCACGTGGAAAACGGTGCATCCGGCGGAGGCCGCCTCCTCGCAGACCACGGCTGGAGCCGCGGTGTTCACGTGCTGCGCGATGATCACGCAGCCCTCCTCAATCAGCTGCCGGGTCTGCGCCTTTTCCTCGTTGAAATTGCTCCAGCTGCCGGTGTACCGGACCCGCATGACCGCTTCCGGCGCGACGCTCCGGACGCCCAGGAGGAAGGCGGTGAAGCCGGATATGACCTCCGTGCTGGAGTTGGCGGCCACGTATCCCACCAGAGCCTCCCCGGACCGCAGCGTTCCGCTGTCGATCAGCTGACGGAGCTTCATGCCCGCCGCGATGCCGCTGACGTAGCGCGCCTGCCAGATTTCCCCGTTGAAGGTATGGTAGTTCTCGGGCGTCCCCTCGATGCCGATATCCGGCATGGAGATCTGGCAGAACTCGACCCCGGGGTTTTCCCGGGCCATTGTGACCGGGATATCCGTATCCATGTTGATGAAGACGATCCGGCATCCCTCCCGGATCAGCTCCTGGATCGGGACCTCGGAATCCCGGCTCAGCACGTTGCTCCGGGTAAGAATCTCAATCCGCCCGCCGTATTTCTCCTCCAGATCGTGCCGCGCCTGCAGGAAATTGGCCGTGTAGGGGGTGCTTTCGTCCTCGGAGCAGACGAAGCCGACGCGGAGGACGCGGCTGTCGGGGGAAGAGACGAAGTACCCGGTATGCAGGGACGCCGCGAGCAGCACGGCCGCGCAGACGATCACCGTCAGGATCCACTGCTTCTTCATGCTTTGTCTCCCTTCTCCAGCCCGGCGCGGTCAGCGGTTCCGTCCGCGGGGACGGGCTCTTTTTTCTCCTGCCCGTCCGCGGCCGCTCCGGCGGCTTTCGCGTCTTCGGCTTCCTTCTTTTCCTGCTTTTCCGCTTCCGCCGCTTTTTCCGCCTGCTCGGTTTCCTTTCTGGAAACGTGATATATTTTGTTGAGGTCGATGGTTCCATCCCGGATGAGCCGCAGAAGGATGTCCACGAACTGCGGATCGAACTGCGTGCCCCGGCCCTTCTCCAGCTCGCTCAGCACGTAGCTGAAGTCCATCTGCTTCCGGTAGACCCGGTTCGCCGTCATGGCGTCGAAGGCGTCCGCGACGCCGATGATCCTGGCATACAGCGGAATATCCTCGCCCTTCAGCCCCTTCGGATAGCCGCGGCCGTCGTAGCGCTCGTGATGGTATTCCGCGCCCTCGATCACGTTGTCCAGCAGCGTGAAGCCGTTGAGGATCTCCGCGCCGCGGACGGTGTGGGATTTCATGACTGCGTATTCCTCGTCCGTCAGGCGGGAGTTCTTGTTCAGAATGGCGTCCGGAATGGAGATCTTGCCGATGTCGTGCATCTGCGCGGTCCATTCGATATCCCGGCACTGCTTGTCGTCCAGCCCGTAGGCCCGGGCGATCTGCTTGGAGTAGATGGCCACGCGCTTGCTGTGCTCGCTGGTCCGCTCGTCCTTGGCGTCCACGGTCCGGGCGATGGCGATAACCGTCTGCTTGCCCATCTCGACCTGCCGCTCGGCCAGCGCCAGCTGCTCCTCCATCTTTCTCTCGTGACGCTTGACGAGGAGCCAGGTGAGCCAGAAGACGGTGAACATGGGAACGAAGAGAATATAGACGATGAACCAGCTGTTGTCGTACATCGCCTTTTCCTTCGTGAAGGCGTAGGCGCGCTCGGCGAGGATGCTGCTCCGGCTGTTGTCGAAAACCGCCAGGCGGAACGTGAAATCCCCCGTCGGGAGATTGGTGTACACGATGGAGTTCAGCGAGTTCTGGGGCACGATGGTCCAGTCCGTGTCAAAGCCTTCGAGCATATAGCCCACGTACGGGTCCTGAATCGTGTAGTTGATTACCTCGGGCAGGATTTCCAGCCGGCTGCTTCCCCTGGGAATTCTGCCGGTCCGGTTCTTTTCCAGCCCGTGAAGCTCACCGTCCACACGGAAGCCGGTCACGTTCATGCGGAACAGCCTTACGCCCGAGGAAAGGGAACCCGTATTGAGAACGAAAACGCCGGTGTCGCAGGGCAGGTACAGTTCGCCGGTCTCCGCGTCGTACCAGGTCCAGGCGTTCGCCGTCAGGCTTCCGTTCAGCCCGCGGCGCGTATCCAGCAGGTCGTAGGAGAGATCGTCCCGGCCGCTGAGCAGTTCCGTCCGGTTGACGGTGTAGATGCCGGCGCTAGAGAGAACGAAGAGGGTTTCCGCGTCCTGAACCCAGACGTCGTAGTTGTTGTAGTAGGGGAAATTGTCCAGCCTGCGGACGGTCTCGTACGCGCTGATGTAGCAGAGGCCGTTGCTCGTGACCACGAAAACGCCGCCGGTGGTGCTGTCCGGAACGGTCCGGAGGATCACCTCGCTGCTCAGACCGTTCGCGCGCGTCAGCGTCCGGACCACCTTTCCGTCCTGGATCACGGCGATGCCGTTTCCGTCCGTGCCGGCCAGAATTTTACCGTCCTCCAGCTCGGTCAGGGTCAGAACCATGCTGCTGAGGTTTCCCTCCGTCAGGCCGATGGTATGCTCCACCCGGTGGTCCCGGATAAAGCTCAGGCCCGTGTCGCCGGCGGCCAGGACGGTTCCGTCCCGCAGCTGCTTCACCACGCGGGCCCGGTTTCCGAACGCGCCGCTTTCCCGGTCGTACAGGTATTCCGTTCCGTCCGGGGCCAGCTCCACCAGCCCGCCGCCGTAGGTGCAGATCCACAGGTGGTTCTCACTGTCCACGATCATGCAGCGGATCCGTATGCCGGAAAAGCGGTCCGTGACCGCGTCCGTCACCCGCTTTTTGCCGTCCCGGTCCACCGCGTCCATGCCCTTGTCCGTGCCGAAATACCAGGTTCCGTTCCACTGCACGACGGTGTTGACCACCCGGCTGGTCAGGCCGGCGGTGCTGTACACGTCCCGGAAATCCGAAGGCGCGAGCCGCAGCAGCCCCAGCCGGGAGGAAGTGAACCACAGGTTGCCCTGATAGTCCACAAGCATATTGTCGATGGAATTGTTGAAGTTGTTGGTGTTGACCCGCTCATAGGCGCCGGCGGCGGAGAAATACGCGATGCCGTTGTCCGCGCAGACGAACATGTCCCCGTTCTCCATGAAGCGCAGGCTCTTGATGCTCTGCAGCCCCGGGCAGTTCAGGACGTCCAGCAGCTCGAAGGCCCCCCGGGAGACCCGAAAGCGGTAGATCTCGCTGCCCGAGGTGGCCGCCAGCAGCGTGCCGTCCGCTCCGAAGCAGCAGCTTTTGAAAACCGACTGGCTGCCGGGCAGCTTCCGGGAGGAAACGATCTGCCCCTGCCGCAGCAGGAAGAGCGTGCCCTCGTTGGTGACCGCCGCCACGTTTCCGGCGTCGTCCGCGGCGAGATGATCCGCGTAGCCGATCTCCGAAACGATATTCACGTGTTTCAGCCCGCAGTTCAGCGTCAGGATCTGCATGCTGCCCGTGGTGCCGATGTAGTAGTATCCGTCGGAGCTCTTGATGATGGACTTGACGGAGCTGGAGGGCAGCCCGTCGTCCTGGCTGATGACGTTGGCCACCTTTTCGTTGATCAGGATGGAAACGCCGTTGTCGTTGGTGCCGACCCACAGCCTCCCCTCCTCGTCCAGATAGAGGCAGTTGACGTTCCGGATGGAATCGTAGCCATCCATCCACCTGAATTCACGGCCGTTGTAGCGGTACAGCCCGGCGTAGGTTCCGATCCACATGACGCCGTCCCCGGTCATGGCGATATCGTTCGCCTCGCCGCAGGGCAGGCCGTTGGAAGTCGAGTATACGGTCTGGACGTAGTCGCTGTAGCCGGAGCCCCGGGAGACGGGCTGGTCCTCCGCGCGGGCCGGAACGGACGTCCCGGCCGCGGAGGCGAGGCAGCATCCCGCCGCGACGATCAGCGCCATGGCGCGCGCCGGAGCCGGCGCGCCGTCCTCCCCGCCTTCCCCGTCCTTTCCGCCCCGGCCGAAGCGTTTCCGCAGCGCGGCCAGGAGCCGGCAGGACAGGAAGACTGCCAGCAGGATGACCAGCTTGTCCAGCAGCTCCATATACAGTTCCCCGATGAGCAGGCCGCCCCACCGGGGGATCCCCAGCTCGCCGAGGAAGCCGATCACCGCGTCGCCCCAGTTGCTTCCGGTGCTTCCGCCGTTCAGCGTCAGATTGACGGGATAGGCGGCGACGGCTACGGCGCCGGCCAGCACGGCGCACGCGGTCAGCGTGCCGAGCAGCGTGTCCAGCGCTTTTTTCCGGGCCGCGAAACCGGTGATCAGACCGATCAGGACGCTGATGAGAGCATAATACCAGGGGGTTCCATACAGAAGGTACGCGAGCAGATTGGAAGTCGCCCCGACAACGGCGCCGCAGAAGGGCCCGTAAAGATACGCGCAGAATACCGTGCCCGCCGAGTCAAGCCAGATGGGCCAGTTCATTCTGGAAACGAACTGGTCCCCGGCCCAGTTCGCCCCCAGGAACAGCAGTATCTGCAGGACAAAAGCGGGAGCGGTGAAGCGCCTGCTTTTCATTCCGGTCTCCTCCCTTCAGCGCCGCTTCCGCCGGCATCCGGCAGCCCGAGTTCCTCAACCCGGTTCCGGGCCTCCTCCAGCCACGCTCCGTAGGTTCCTCTCCGGAGCGCCTCGTCGATCACGCCGTTCACAAAGGCGGCCAGCTGCGTCTCGCCCTTCCGGGCCGCGACCCTGTATCCGAGAAACTGCTGATCCGGAGCGATTGAAACGTTCCCGGCCAGCGTCAGCCCGCAGTCCGGATTGTTCATGAAGAAGGTTTCCGCCGTCGGGATCCGGACGAACCCCGCGTCCGCGGTTTTCTGCTGAACGGCCTCAAAGACGGCCTGGGCGGAAGGAAGGCGGCGGAACTCCAGATATCCGGTCACGCGCAGGGCGCCGACGGCCTCGGGAACGGAACTGCTCTGGGCGGCGAGCACCTTATCCGACAGATCGCTGAGGGAGGTGATCCGCTCCCGGTCCTCCTCCCGGATGAGCAGACCGGTTTTCTCCGTCTCCTCCGGGAAGAAGTATCCCTTGGACAGGGTATAGGACAGCGCCCGGGCCGGCGTGTAGGAGACCGCGGAGACCGCCAGGTCGCACCGGCCCTCCGTCAGCGAAGGCAGAATCAGCGCGGGTTCCATGGGCAGAACCACCAGCTCCACGCCCATCCAGTCCGCGATCTGCCGGGCCAGCCGGATGTCCGCTCCGGAATATCCGCCGCTGACGCCGCCGTCCGGATCCGGAAACACGAAAGGCGCGGCGGACGCGTCGACCGCGACCCGCAGGACGCCGTCCCGCTCAATCCGCCCAAGCGCGCCGGAAGCGTCCGCCGGGATACCGCGGTGGACGTTCATGGAGGCGTCCACGAAATTCCATTCGTTTTCCACATAGCCGGCCGTCTGGTCCGCCGCGGCGCGTACGAAACTGACGACGGACACGGCGGCCAGGAGGAGGCACAGCGCGGTTCTGAAAGAATGTCTGTTCATCGGTTCTTCCCCCTGATCGGATTCCGGGCTTTCCGTTATTCTTTCCGTTCCTGATGAAGGGAATCATACATTCCGTTATAGCTTTCAGCCAGCTGCC
>ONXY01000215.1 GCA_900321945.1 uncultured Eubacteriales bacterium
GTATGCTGGAATCCGCCTTCGGCGCGGAGACTTTTCCGGGAAGGAAAATGACGATCTTCCCCTGCAGGCCTTTCGCCTTGTGCAGATTCATCAGCCGGACGAAATTGCTGTCGGCGCGTACGGAGGGCATCCGGTCCATTTCGCTCTCGGCGCGGTTTCTGAGGAGTTCCGCCATATCGGGAAACTGCTGAGGATTCATGGCGCGGATGGAATCAATCGTCTGCAGCAGCGCGGCGTACTGATCCTGAAACCCGTCCGCGTCGTAAGAAAGAACGAAAAGCCCCTCCCCGCGCTCCGTAAGCTCCTCGAGAAATGCGCACGGCTGCCGGCTCCGGCTCAGCTGCCTGTCCCGCTGCAGCATGGCCAGCGCTTTCAGCACACGCCGGTTCATCCGGGTGTCCGGAAGCAGCTCCCTCAGTTCGTCGGTATGCGCCATAAGCGTCCGCGAATCGCGGCAGCGCCGCAGGCCGGTCTCCTCGGGCAGGCGCCGGACGGCCATGCGGAACATGTCCCACTCCTCCGGCTCAACGCCGCAGCATTCATGCAGCACGCGGAAGGACAGCGATTCGTCAAAGGGATGGCAGACCGCCTGCACTCTCAGATTCAGGAGCCGGATCGGACGATAGGCGTCCATCGGAAGCGCCCCGTCAAACTTGACGGGAATCTTTCTCTTCCTGAACGCGTCCGCGTAGGCAGAATGCCGCTCCCTGAAAAAGCTGAGAAGCAGGAAATCCTCGTATCTGTTCCGTCCCGATTCCACCCTGTCCTGAATCATCCGGGCGATCAGCTCCGCGGCGGTCCGATGACCTTCCTCTTCATCCCCGCAGGGGATCAGATGACGGAAAACGGGTTCCGGCCCGTGGCCGCGGTGGGACACCATTTCGGAGTATTCGGCCTGATACGGCGTTCCGCGCATGGCCAGGGGGCCGGAGGAGCCGAAGATTTTTGTCACCGAATCGCAGATTTCGGCTGTGCTTCTGAAATTCCTGTACAGGTCAATGACTTCTCCGCCCGTGGCCCGCATCACGTCCGCCGCTTCCTGCCACAGGCTGATATCCGCTCCGCGGAAACGGTAGATGCCCTGCTTCGCGTCCCCTACCAGAAACAGGCTGCCGGGGCGCGGGCGGCATCTGTGCCAGTCCGGGTCGTACCGGTCCGCGGTGATCGCGAAAAGAATATCGGTCTGAACCGGATCCGTGTCCTGATATTCGTCCACAAAGAAAGTCCTGTATTTTTCATGGAGCTCCGCCCGGACCTGCGGATTCTCCCGGACCAGCTTCGCGGTAAGCAGCAGCATGTCGTTCAGGGAAACGATGTGATTCTTCCGGCAGTATTCCGCGTAATCCGCGCAGAGCCTCAGAATCTCGCCCGTCACAATCCCGTGGAGAACCGCGTCTATACGGTCCGTCAGTCCCGTCAGAGCGTCGTCGTCCGGCAGCAGTTCCACGGTCTCCGCCACGATCCTGTATTCTTCGGGAAGCTGTCCCAGGCGGCTCAGTATGAACTCCCGCCGGGATGCGCCGGCGCTCTTCGCGCTTTCAAAGAGCGACTCAAACGCCCGGAGCGTCTCCTCCCCGGTATCCCCGCCGGACAGCAGCGCCGCGAGATCTTTTCTGGCCCCTTCCGCTCCCTTCCGGGCGTTCTTTCCCATCCAGTTCCTGGCGGCGGCCCCTTTTGACGCGATTCTCCTGGCCGCCGCGATTACGGCTCCGTCAGGCGCGGACTCTCCGGCTCTGACCGCGTTCTCTATCGTGTAATGAAAAACGGAGGGATCCGTTTTCCCCGCCGTTTCGGAAAACGCTCTGATCAGCCGCCTGCATTCGGCTATGGTCTGCCCGAGCATGGCCTTCCCCTCGGGATCGGCGGTGCTGATATACTGCGGCCGGACGTTCATGTTTCCGGACATACGTCTGAACGCGCCGAGAGCGACCTTCTGAGGTATTCCCGCGTTCAGGCATTCCGGGCATTTCCCGGACTGCCACGCCTCGTTGAAAAACCTTTCGGTTCTGCTGTCCGGGCCGCTTTCCTCAGGATCGTACTGCGGAGCGAAACCGACTCCCGATTCCAGCGGATAATCGTTCAGTATTCTCTGGCAGAAGCTGTGAATCGTGCTGATCTGCATCTCCGGAAGCGCGTCCAGCAGTCCCTGCAGCTCCATCTTCCTCTCCGGTTCTTTCTCCGCCTCCAGCGCGTCGCGTATCCGCCTGTTCATCCGGGTTTTCATTTCCGTGGCGGCTTTGCGTGTGAACGTGATAAGCACGATCCCGCCCGGAGAGACAGCCGGCCGCGGTCCGCGCAGCATATTGAAGGCGCGTTCCACCGTCAGATAGGTCTTTCCGGCTCCGGCGCCGGCGGATACAAGAAAGTTTTTGTCAAAATCATGACTGCTGAGGCGTTCGCGGTGAATCCTGTCCTTTTCCAGCAATTCCGTATTCTGCATGGCCGGCTCTCCTTATCTGCTGAAGACTTCCTGACAGAGCGGTTTGAACGGGCAGTAATCCGGGCATCCGGCGTATCCTTCCCCCTTCTTCTCTTCATCCAGTTCGAATTTCGGAGTAAACGCCTTCACAGGATCCGATATCATATCGAGCAGCCCGGTCGTCTTCCGGTACATTTCCTCCCGCGTTTCTTTTCCCATCTCAATGGTCAGCCGTTCGATCCCTCCCGGTCCGTCCAGAAGGTAATAGCTCGCTCTGACGACCGGCTGATCCGGGTGCAGCGACTCCCAGGCCAGCGTATACAGATAGTACTGCAGTTTGCTGTGGATGTCGCGCCTGAAGCTGTAGGGCCTTCCGGTCTTGTAATCGATGATCTCATATCCGTCTTCGGTATGATCCACGCGGTCGATCCTCCCGGTGAGCCTGATCCGGTGTTCTCCGAAGGACAGAAGAACGGGCTGTTCCGTGCCGAAGGAAACCTCCGTGCCGACCGTTTTCCTGCCGGTATCCGCCGCGTGCATTTCCGCCGCCTCGCGGATGATTCTGCGCACGGCGTCTGTTTCGGCGGTCAGGTCCGTCAGGTTGGACGGGACGGGTATGGCTTTTCTGTATTCCGTAATCTGTTCGTTCAGAAGCCTTTCCAGCAGTTCTGTATCGGGCGGATCCACCCGGGGCGAAACGGCTGAGAAGTACCGTTCCAGAACGTCGTGAACGAGGCTGCCGCGGTCCGCGGCGCTCAGCCACGCCTGCCCGAACTGCTCCAGCGCCGCGGGGTTTTCCTGGTCGATCCCCATCTGCACCGTCAGCGTGTATTTTCTGGGGCAGAAACATGCCGTTTCCAGGCGCGTGGCGGTGTGGCATCTGCCCTCAAACTCCTGTTTCCACAGCTCCTCACGGCCCGGATCCGGGCATCCCTCTCCGCCGTCGGATACAAATCCGTTCTTCAGATAAAGATCCGGCAGCGTCAGCGGGGGCCTGTCAAGGATATTGATCTGCGGCGTATGATCCGTTTTCCCGGTTTCCGGGTCGTCTCTCACGTATTTGCGGGCCGCGTCCTCGAAAATACTTGAGGGCAGCAGTTCTCCGCCCCCGGTGTAATCCGTTCTCGCGCAGCAGAAAACCACGCGGGCATCCGGACGGTTCAGCAGGAATTCCCTGACGGCGTAGCGTCTGGCGCAGGCTCTGTCTTCGGCGAGCCTGAGCCTGCCGGACAGCGCTTTTTTCTTTTCGTCGTGCAGCAGGGGGAATTCGTTTCCCCGTTTGTTGAACGCGTCCCAGTTCATTCCCAGCATGATAAAACAGGTCCTGTCGGGATACA
>ONXY01000474.1 GCA_900321945.1 uncultured Eubacteriales bacterium
TCGGGCAGCTCCGTATACCGGGTCCCGTAGATCGTGTTGTTCTGCGTGATATGCAGGTAATCGGCGCCTTCGGTGAAGGTAATCTTCTTCACGTCCGGCACGTAGGTGTAGGTGTCGTCCCGGCTGGACGCGACCGTGTTCACCTCGCCGTAGCGCTTCGCCTCCTCCGCCGCCAGATGGGCGAAGTTGCCGGAATCGATATAGTCCGCCTTCCCGTTGACCATCAGGTTCAGCGGAACCGCGGAAAACTGCTGGGTCGCGCCGCCCTGCAGAAAGACGACCTCATATTCTTCCGGAACGGACATCAGATCCTTCAGATCCGCCACGGTCCGGTCGTAAATATCGGTATACATCTTGCTGCGGTGGCTCATCTCCATCACAGACATTCCGGTACTGCCGTAAACCAGCAGCTCCTTCTGCGCCTTTTCCAGCACAGGCAGCGCCAGTTGGGAAGGTCCAGGGGAGAAATTGTACACGCGATCCATGTTCTTGTCCTCCTTAACTCTTTCATTCCGGAACGGAATCATCCCGGAAACACTCCCATAGTATCTGCGTTTTCCCGCTTTTTTTCAAGGGGGAATACAGTTAAAATACAACCCCGGGCGTTCATATTTTGCTTTTTCGGTCCCGGGCGCCCCGTTCCCGGAGCTTCCGCGCGCGGGCGGGAATCTCTTTTCACCCCTGAAAAAAAGCCCTTCCCCCGGCCGGAGCGGGATTCCGCCGCTCCGGCCGGGGGAAGGGCTTCTGTTTTCGCGCGGATTCCCCGTTCACGGCCGCTCCCGCTCCCCGCGGGAAGCGCGCTCCCCGATGTCCGTCACCGTCAGAAGGCCGTCTTTCACGCGGAAGCGGACGGTCCGCTCCGCGAACTCAAAGGCGTAGATTCTTTCCGGATCGTCCTGATAAGCCGGTCTCGGGTCCTCCGCCAGGACCTTTTCCAGCGCGGCCCGGTCTGCCGGGCTCAGCTTCCGTCCCTCCCTTTCGGGTATCCGGACCTGAACCCTGCGTTTTTCCCGCACGTCCGTAAATCCCCCGCCGGCCTCCGGACGGCAGTCGGCGGACGGGAGATAGGGCTTGATGTCGTAGACCGGCGTTCCGTTCATCAGATCCGCCCCGGCCACCAGAAGCGTGACGCCCCTGTCCGGCGTTTTCTCCACGGCTTCGAGCCGTACGCAGCTCAGCCCCAGCCGGTTCGGGCGGTAGGGGGACCGGGTGGCGAAGACGCCGATCCGGGTGTTCCCGCCCAGCCTGGGCGGCCGCACCGTGGGGCTCCATTTCTCCCCGCGGGCCTCGTGGAACCCCCAGATCAGCCAGAGGTGGGTGAAGTCCTCAATGCCTCTCACCGCTTCCGCGGCCCGGTATTCCGGCTCGAACACGATCCGTGAGAGCACCTCCTCCACCAGCCCGCTCTGTCTGGGAACCCCGAATTTGGAGGTGTACGCGTTTTCGATGCGGGCGATCACGTCCAGCGTCATTCTTTCTCCTTTTCCGTTTCTCCGTCTCCGGACGGGCGCGTCCCCCGGCCGTTCCGCTTCCGCCGAAAAGGCACAGCCTGCCGGCTGTGCCTTCCGTCGTCCGCGCTTACATCACGACCGTCAGCTCGCTGTTTTCCGTCAGTTCCGCTTCCGGAATAACTTCCACGGGGCGCTCCCGGCCGTTCAGAATATACCTGACCGGGTTTCCCTCCCGGTGAGCGCTGTTGTCCACGGTGATTTTCAGCTTCCGCCCGCGGAAAACCTTCTCCATGGTGAATCCGTCCCATTCCGCCGGGATCGCCGGCGACACCAGAAGGCCCTCCGGCGTCGGCCGCAGCCCCAGGATGCCCTCCACGCAGCCCACCATCACGGTGCTCGCGGTGCCGGTCAGCCAGTGTACGTGGCCGCGTCCCGCGAAGGGGCTTTCATGCCCTTCGATGAACTGTCCGTGCACATAGGGTTCAATGACCCGGCGGTCCGCGTCTTCGTTGAACGACGCGGGGCAGCTTTCCGCGAAATACGCGAAGGCCCGGTTTCCGTGGCCCAGCAGCGCCTCGGCCAGAATGGCCCATCCCTGAATCTGGCAGAAAATACCGCCGTTTTCCTTGGTTCCGGGGTTGAAGAGTTTCATCAGCGCCCCGTCGAAATACTCAAACCGGTAGGAGGGATTCATGACCTCCAGCCCGTAGGGGGTGTTCAGCTTTTCATGCGCGGTTTCCATGACGGTCTCCGCCTGCTTCCTTGTTGCTCCGCCGGAAATGACCGACCAGCTCTGGGGATTCAGCCACATGGCCGCCTCATGGTCTTTGCCGCTGCCGATGATCTGCCCGTCCTCCGTGTATCCGCGGATGAACCGGTCTCCCTCGAAGCACGTTTCGTTGATGATCTTCAGCAGCTTCTCCGCTTCCGTCTTCAGATACGCCGTGTATTCCGGCTCGTCCCGGCAGAACGCCTGCATGATGTTCAGCGCGTAATACAGCTGGAAAGCCACGAAGGTGCTCTCCCCTGTCGCGCCGAGGCGCAGGCAGTCGTTCCAGTCCGCGTGCAGTCCCGCGGGCATGCCGTGCGGACCCAGATGGTTCATGCTGAAGCTGATGGCGCGCTTCAGGTGCTCCCGCACCGTCCCCGTATCGTAATCCGCGAAGGGGATCTCCTCGTCCAGGTACGCGAGATTTCCGGTTTCGGCGATATACTTGTATACCGTGGGGAAAAGCCAGAGCGCGTCGTCCGCGCGGTAGTGGGGATGCCCCGTCTCCTTCACGTAGCTGTCCTGCTCCGGCGTGTCCTCATGCCCGGGATTGTGGGTGAACTTCACCAGCGGCAGCCCGCCCCCGTGATGCACCTGCGCGCTGAGCATGAAGGTCAGCTGTTTCCTGGCCAGTTCCGGATCCAGATGCATGATTCCCTGAATATCCTGCACGGTGTCCCGGTATCCGTATCCGTTCCGCTCGCCGCAGTAGAACAGGCTGGCCGCCCGGCTCCAGACGAAGGTCGTGAAGCACTGGAACGCGTTCCACGTGTTCACCATGGCGTTGAACCGCCCGTCGGGAGTGTTCACCTTCAGGTTTTCCAGCTCTCCGTGCCAGTAGCGGATCAGTTCCTCCTTTTCCGCGGCGGTGGTCCGGGCCGGATCCGCATAGCGCTTCAGCAGCTCCCGCGCTTCGTATTCCGTCTTCTGGCCCAGCAGGAAGGCCGCCTGTTTTTTCGCTCCCGCGGGCAGGTCCAGGCTGATCTGCAGCGCGCCGCAGGGATTCCCGTTATAGTTCAGACTGTTGTCGCATTTCCCGTCCGCGACCGCCTTCGGGGCGTCGAAGCGGTTCCTTCCCAGGAACTGCTCCCTGCGTCCGGTATAGGACACGACCTCCGCTCCGGCCGCGCCGAGGAAGCGCTCCTTGTGGTTGCTTCCGTCCGGGTTCCGGCCGACAAACTCGTTGATCCGCTCCAGGATGAAGTTGTCCATGAACTCCGTGCGGGTGATGAACTGCGTATACTGCAGGTTGACCAGATCCTGCGTGTAGTAGCTCTCGGTCGTGAACTCCGCGTAGCTGAAAACGCTGATTCTCCGATCCCGTCCGGAAAGGTTCTCCACCTCCAGGCTCCAGACCTCGTGATCCGCTCCGAGCGGCACGTAATACAGCGCCCGGCTCCGGATTCCCGCGTACTCGCTGATGAATTCCGTGTAGGCCGTGCCGTGACGGCATTCCGTGCGGTACGCGTCCAGGGGCTTTTTGACCGGCTTCCAGCTCGCGGACCAGAAATCCCCCGTCTCCTCGTCCCGCAGATACAGGTATCTTCCGGGCTCGTCAAACTGATTGAAGGTGTACCGCAGGATCCGTCCCGCCGCGCCGCTCCTGACAAAGCTGTAGCCGCCCGCGTTGACGGTAATGATCGCGCCGTACGCCGGGGAGCCCAGATAGTTGGCCCACGGCGCCGGGGTGTCGGGGTTCGTGATGACGTATTCCCGCGCTTTTTCGTCAAAGTATCCGTACTGCATGTCCGTTCTCTCCTTTTCCTGGTCTGTCCGGACCGCGCCCGTCCGGAAAAAGCCCCCTTCCCGGCGGGAAGGGGTTTCTGTTTATCTCATCGCGCCGAAGCGCATCTGTCTTTCCATGGTTTCCGGATGCAGGGCGTAGGCTCTGGCCGTTTCCTTGCTGATAATGCCCTCCCTGGCGAGCCGCGCCAGCTCTCCGTCCATGGAAAGCATCTCGCTCCCCGCGCCGGAGATGGCGTTGTCGATCTGATGCGTCTTGCCCTCCCGGATCAGATTCTGGATCGCGGGGTTGACGGTCATGACCTCGAACACCGGATACAGCGTTCCGTCGTTTCCCGCCACAAGCCGCTGGGAGACCACCGCCTTCAGCACCATGCTGAGCTGGGTCCGGACCTGGTTCTGCTGCTCTGCGGGAAACGCGTCGACGACCCGGTCGATGGTTTTTGCCGCTCCGAGCGTATGCAGCGTGGAGAACAGCAGATGGCCCGTCTCCGCCGCCGTGATGGCGGTGGAAATGGTCTCGATGTCCCGCATCTCGCCGAGCATCACCACGTCCGGCGCCTCCCGCAGCGCCGCGCGGACCGCCCGTGCGAAGCTGGAAGCGTCCTCCGGCACCTCCCGCTGGCTCACCAGGCACTTCTTGTGCGGGTGCAGGTATTCAATGGGATCCTCGATCGTAATGATGTGACCGCTCCGGGTCTGGTTGATCCGGTCCAGCAGGCAGGCCAGCGTGGTGCTTTTCCCGGTTCCGGCCGGCCCCGTCACCAGCACCATGCCGCTGCGGATATCCGCCAGCTTCATCACCAGATCCGGAATATGCCTCTTTGCCGGGTCCGGCAGTCCGAACGCCACGACCCGCAGCACCGCCGCCAGCGTGCCTCTCTGACGGTAGATATTGCAGCGGAAGCGGCTGATGTCCCGGATCGCGAAGGAAAAGTCGTCGTCCCCGTTCCGGTCCAGGTTCTGCTTGTTGCGGTTCGCCAGTTCGTACGCCCGGTCGATCAGAACCTGGATCTGGGGAAGCGTCACCTTCTCCTCCGTAATGGCCACCATTTTTCCGTGCGACTTGGTTGACACGGGTGAGAAGGGGATGATGAATACGTCCGAGCCCTCCGCCTGCATGGCCGCCCGGAGCAGTTCGTCCAGCGTCATCATTCAGCATTCTCCTCTCCGGACGGATCTTCTTCCTCCGGCCCGTCCCCGGTTTCCGCCGGTTCCTCTTCCGGATCGGATTCCTCTCCGGAGTCGTCCCCGAAGCCGTCCTCAAAACCGTCGTCGCCGAAATCGTCTTCCCAGATATCCGCCTCGCCCAGGCGGTGTTTCGTCCACCGCGTCCGGGGATTCTCCCCCGGGTCCGTCAGGCGTACGGCGCATTCCAGTATCCGGTTTTCCGTTTTTTCCTCCCAGAAAACCTGATCGCCCTCCATGCGCATCCCTTCAGGCAGCCGTTCCGCCGCCGCGGCGAGATACGCCTCCGCGTCCGCGTTTTCCTTCCCGGCGGATACGAGGACGGCGTCCAGCTTCGCCAGCGACCGTTCCGCCTGCGCGAA
>ONXY01000217.1 GCA_900321945.1 uncultured Eubacteriales bacterium
TAATAGGGAATCCAGGTGAGGGAGACGGGCGAGGAAGCGACGGGAATTCCGGCGCTGTAGAGCGTGTCTCCCCAGCCTTCGCCGCTTTCCCGTATTCCGGGGGTGGTGATCTCCGTGATGCCGCCCAGCTTGTCCGGCTTCCATTCGGTTTTGCAGTCCTCCGGCCGGACGTCCCCGAGGCGGAGCAGATGCAGAGCATTCCCGTTGTCCGCCTCCTCCAGACAGTAGACCAGGGGGCCGCGGGAAACGGCGGCCTTCCCGGCGTCCTCGTAAACCCGGGGATTGGCGGAGAGAAAGCGGACCGGCATATCCAGGCACAGTTCCACCCGGTCTCCGGAATTCCAGACCCGGGAAACGGTCAGATAGCCGTCCGTGATTTCAGGATTCAGGGGTTCCCCGTTCAGTTTCAGGGTCCACGCGGAACACCAGCCGGGGATCCGCAGCTTCAGCGCGAAGGGGAGGGGCTCCTCCGGCGCGGCCGTGACGGTGATTTTCCCGTCCCGGGGATAGTCCGTTTCCGTCTTCAGGGAAACGGTCCGGCCGTTCACGCAGGCTTCCAGCTCACATCCCGCGTAAAGATGCAGATACAGCTCATCCCCGCGGACGGAGGCGATATAATCCTCCAGGGAGGAAACGAGGCGGATGATGTTGGGCGGGCAGCAGGCGCAGCCGAACCATTTCTGCCGCTCCACCTTCACATGACGCTTATGCTGATCCTTCAGGGACGCTTCCGGAAGCACCTCCAGGGGATTGACGTAGAAGAAGCGGGTGCCGTCCAGCTGCATACCGGAAATCACGCCGTTGTACAGAGCTCTTTCCATCACGTCCGCGTACTCCGATTTCGGCTCCAGCTCCAGCATGCGCCGGGCGAAGAAAACAAGACCGATGGCGGCGCAGGTTTCCCCGTAGACCGTATCATTGGGCAGATCGTAGTCGAAGGTGAAGGCTTCGCCGTACTCGGAGGAGCCGATGGATCCCGTCACGTACATGCGGCGGGAGACGATGCTGCGCCAGAGCCTGCGGCAGGCTTCCGCCAGGGAGGCGTCGCCGGTTTCCCGGGCGACGTCGGCCATGCCCGAATACAGATATACGGCCCGGACCGCGTGACCCTCCGCGTCCCGCTGCTCGCGGACGGGTTTCCCGGCCTGATAATACTGGTAGCGGAAATAACTGTCCTTCCAGTAGAACCGATTATGGTTCCGCGCGTCCTCCTCCTCAAAGAACAGGGGGCTCTGTCCGCGCCGGTCCACGAAATACCGGGCGAGATTCAGATGCTTCGGATCGCCCGTCACCCGATAGAGCTTCATAAGGGCCATTTCGATGACGGGATGGCCGGGATACCCGGGGATTTTGCCCTCCCCGTCGCCGAGAACGGAATCGATGTGTTCGGTGAGACGGATTACGGCGTCCAGAAGAACGCGCTTGCCCGTCACCTGATAGTACGCGACGGCCGCCTCGATCATGTGGCCGGCGCAGTAGAGCTCGTGGCTGTCCTTGAGGTTGGTCCAGCGCCTGTCCAGGCCGCCGATAATGTAATAGGTGTCCATATACCCGTCGGGCTGCTGGGCGGCGACGACTTCCTCAATGGCGCCGTCGACGATCTTCTCCAGTTCGGGATCCGGATGCCAGCGGAGGGACCAGGCGGCACCCTCGATCCATTTGGCGATATCGCTGTCCTGGAAGACAAAGCCAGCGTGCTCCCCGCTCAGCTTTCCGGCGGCGATGCGGAAGTTCCGCATGCAGCGGCTCGGCTCGGCGCCGGGGATTTCGTCGTTCAGGGCTTTCCACTGATACGGGATGCCTTCGCGGCGGACGGTTTCACGCACGCGGAACCAGAACGGGTCCGTGACGCGGGTCCGGCGCAGGGTGATGATGGGTTCGCTCATGGTCTCAGTTCTCCTGTTCTGTCATTGTCCGGTTCAGAAAAGCCGGCGGATCCGGCAGAGGGCCGCGGGGGCGGTCAGCCCTTGACGCCGGTGAGCACGATTCCTTCGATGAAGTACCGCTGCCCCACGGCGAACAGCAGCACCGCGGGCACCACCATGACCAGGGAAGCGGCCATGATATAGTTCCATTTGGAGGCGTAGGCTCCGCGCAGGGAAAGGATGCCCAGCGCGAGGGTGAACCTGCTGTCGCTGCGCAGATAGATCAGGGGGCCCTGGAAATCGTTCCAGTAGAACATGAACGTGAAGATGGCCACCGTGATCAGGATCGGAGCGCAGAGGGGGATCAGGATTCTCAGGAAAATCTGCAGGCGGGAGGCGCCGTCGATCATGGCGGATTCGTCGTATTCCCGGGGCAGGGTGCGCATGAACTGGCGCATGAGGAAAACGTTGGCCGCGCCGCCGCCGCACCAGGCCGCCAGATAGAAGGGCGTGTAGGTGTTGGTGGCGCCGATGAAGGAATAGGTCAGGTACAGCGGGATCAGCACCACGTGGCCCGGAAGAATCATGGCGCCGATGGTCAGGGCGAACCAGATCCTTTTACCGGGAAACTCAAGCCGGCCGAGGGCGTAGCCCGCCATGGCGGCGGTCAGCACCGTGCCGGCGACGCAGGGGATCAGAATCTTCATGGTATTGGTGAAATACATCAGCGCCGCGAAGTTCTGGAAGGTCTTCACATAGTTGTTCCAGCGCCAGATGCTGGGGAAAAAGCGCGGCGGGAAGACAAAGATCTCCGCGTTGCTCATGAGGGAGGAGCGGAGCATCCAGTACAGCGGAACGAGACAGACCGCCGTCCCGGCGATGAGGATCAGATAGAGGACCGCCACGGAGGGGCGGAACCTTCTCCGCTTCCGGCGCGGCTCAGTCGCTGCCACCGTAATACACCTTCTTTCCAAAGAACCGGAAGATGATCAGCGTGAAGACGGCCAGAACGAAGAAGACGATCCAGGCCAGGGCGCTGGCGTATCCGAATTCATTATACTGGAACCCGTCGCGGTAAATCAGATAATTGACGAAAAGCGTGGCGTTGTTGGGGCCGCCCTCGGTCATGACGTAGGTGTTGGTAAAGGTCATGAACCCGCTGATGACGCCCATGAGCGTGTTGTAAAACAGGACGGGGGAAATCATCGGAAGAGTAATATGGATCAGCTTGGACCAGGCTCCGCCGCCGTCGATATCCACGGCCTCCAGCAGGGAGGGCGGGACGTTGGCCAGGCCGGAGAGATAGATCACCATCGGCGCCCCGCAGGCCCAGGCGCTCATGAGCACCAGGGAGGGCACGGCGCTGCTCTCCGCGTAGATCCATTTGCTGGTGGGCAGCCCCACCGCTTTCAGCACCGCGTTGAAGATCCCGTAATCCGGGTTGAACATCCACATCCACAGGAGGCAGGAGGCCACGGCAGGAACGATGGAAGGAATATAGAAAACCGTGCGGAAGAAGGTTTTGCCCCGGAGATATCTGTTGTTCAGCAGAAGGGCGACGATCAGAGCGGTCAGCTGCGTGGCGACGACGGAGCCGAAGGCGTAGAGCAGCGTAGCCCTGATGGACTTCCAGAAAAAGAAGTCCTCCGTCAGGAGCTTCGCGTAATTCCGGAACCCGACGAAACTGCCGGATCCGAACGCGCTCTGGTCCGTAAACGAGATGATGAGGCTGAAAACAAACTGCCCGTACGTCAGAAAGACGATGCCCAGCAGCAGGGGGAGCATAAAAAGATAGCCGGCAACGGCCTCGTTCCTCCGCATGACCGACATCCGGCGGCGTCTGCGCGCGGCGGGGGTGCCGTTCGGGACTGCGTTGCTCATCCGGTTCATTCACATCCTTCCACGGGGCGGTAATATGGGATGATGGGGGCCGAAGCCCCCATCATCCCGGAAAAGAGAGTTTACCGGATACCGGCCAGGTAGTCGCTCAGAACCTTGTCCAGATCGGGCCTGATTCTCTCCATGGCGTCCTTTGCGGTCTCGGAGCCCAGGAGTACGTTGTCCAGGGCGGGGATGTAGAGATCCTCAAGCTGCTGGACGCAGCCCCAGGTGAAGTACGCGGAGGGATGGGTGTTGTTCAGCGCCCAGTCGATGCAGGCTTCGCGGTAGTGCGCGGGATGCACGCCTTCCGTCATCCACTTGTCAATCAGGGCTTCGTCGGTGTACCACTCTTCGGAAACGGGCATCCACAGACCGGAGGTGATGAAATCCATCACGAAGTCGGTGTTCATGATATAGGAGGCGAGCAGGAGCGCTTCGTCATAGTGCTTGGTGTCGCGGAACACGACGACGGGGGTGCCGGTATTGGCGGTTTTGGGCTCCTTGAAGTAGGGCAGGACGCCGACGTCATAGGAGATGCCGTCTTCCTCGGCGGCGATGGCCATGGACTGGAAGTTCCACTGGCCGCTGATCACCATGGCGCAGGAGTTGCTCAGGAAGCAGGAACTCATGTCCATTTCATTGGCCGCGTCCTCGGCGGAGGGCATGACGTGCTCGACGTTCACCAGGTCGGCGATCGCCTGGAACACTTCGACGGCTTCGTCGCTGTACAGGGCGATGCCCTTGCCGTCCTCCGTGAAGAGGCCGGTGCCGTTGGAGTAGAGGAAGGACTCGTAGACGTAGTCGCGGTCGTCCATCTTGACGGCGTAAGTCCGGATGTTGTCAGGGTCAAAGCCGTCCTCGCCGGGATGCTTGCCGTTGACGTCCACGGTCAGCTTTTTGCAGACTTCGACGAATTCCTGCCAGGTCCAGGCGTCCTCGGCTCTGGACGGCGGGGCTTCCACGCCCATCTGTTCAAAATACTCGGGATTGTAGAAGATCATCACGACTTCGTCCGCCACGGAGACGCCGACGACGTTGCCGTTCTTGTCGATGAACTTGTTGCTGTCCATCTTCGCGTCCACGTTTCCGCTCTGGAGGGCGGGGGTCAGATCCTTCAGCATGCCCTCGTTGGCCCACTGCACGACGATGGGCTCGGAAAGGTAGCCCACGTCCGGAAGCTCGTTGGCGAAGGCCATGGTGGTCATCTTGGTCACGTAGTCCTCGGGTGTGTAGAGGTATTCAACCGCGATTCCGGTTTCCTCGGTGAAACGGGCCAGGGCGCTTTCCAGGATCGCCTTTTCAGCGGCGTCTCCCCAGGAGGAGAAGGTCAGGGTGATTTTCTCCTCACCCAGCGCGGATACGGCCGGGAGGAAGAGACACAGGGTCAGGAGCACGCAGAGCAGCTTCTTCATGGTTTTTTTCATCCTTTCTTTTCCTTTTTCCAATGTCCCCGCATCCGATCCCGCGGGGCATCTTTCTGGCATCAGTATAGCACTGATTAATAACCTCCGACAGGGTTTGTTTTTGGAAAAAGGTTTCAACTTCCGGCTTATTTCCGGGTTAATCTGATTAAGTTAATCTGAACGGCCCGTTCTCCCGGACGGAGCCGGCAGCGTACAGGTTCCGGAACGCGGACGGAGTCAGGCCTTCGCACTTCAGAAAGGAAGTACTGAAGAATTTGGCGTTGGAATAACCGCACTCCGCGGCGATTTCCCGGATGGCTCTGTCCCCGGACAGGAGTTCCGCTTTCGCGCGCTGCATGCGCAGAAGGTGGATATACCGGCGGAAGGAGCAGGAAACCTCCTCGTGGAGCAGGCGGGAAAGATAATCTTCGCTGTAGCCCAGGGCCCGGGATACGTCCGGAAGAGTCAGCTGTTCGCAGCAGTGGAGACGGATGTATTCCAGCATGCGGGCGGCCGCCGCGGACCGGGGCGCGCGGCGGCTTTCCCCCCGGAGGACGAGCAGCAGCGAGGAAAGCATATAGTCGCAGAGAACGGAAGGCCCGGACATCCCCCCGCTTTCGGCGGCCAGCTGATGAAAACCGCAGGAAACGCGGAGAAACGTGCCTTCCGGCAGGGAAACGGGATCCGATCCGAAGCGTATCTCCCCCGACGCGGCGCCGGCGGCGTTCCGGAACCGGATCCAGCGCAGGCCGGCGGAAGCGCCGGAAACGAAACCGTCCGGCGCGGGGGTTCCCGAAGGGAGCAGGAGGGCCTGCCGGCAGGAGAAAAGGCCGGCGTTCTTCACCGCGCGGGGCCCGCCGTCCCGGATGAGAAGGATGAAGGAATCCGGATCGGATCCGGGCTCCTCCGGGAAGACGGGAACGGAACCCTGACCGGCGGACAGGAAACGGGCCGGAAGGCTGACGGTCACGATATCGCCGGTCATGCTCACACGCTCCTGTTCTTATGCTGAATGGTTTTTCTTCGCCGCGTCTATTGTAATAGGAATGAGAGAAAAAAGCAAGACAGTATGCCGTGAAAAATGATTAATATGATAAAAAATAAGTCCGCAGTGAATGAAAAAACCTTGAAAAAAGCGTGCGGACGGGGTATGATAGATCCGGTGATAGGATTATGATTACGATTAACGATATCGCGCTGGCGCTGAACCTGTCGACAGCCACGGTTTCCAATGCCCTTTCCGGCAAGGGAAGGGTGAGCGAAGCAAACCGCCATGCCGTACTGGACAAGGCGAAAGAGATGGGATACGATTTCGGCCGGCTCCGGACGGCGCCGCAGCGGAAAACCGTCGCGGTGTTCACGGAAAGCCTGTCGGTCCCCTTCTGCAACAGAATTACGGAAGGTGTGTGCCGGGAAGCTGAGCACGCCGGATACCGGGTTGTCCTGTACAACCTGGATCTCCTGTACGGAAACGACGATTATAATCCGCCGCGGGAGAGGGTGCGCGCGAGGATGGAGGAAGTTCTCCGGCACATGGACGGCGGTACGGCCGGGGCGGTTTACGTTTCCCAGTATCCCCGGGACGTGACCGGCGTGATGCCGGTGGTGCCGTTTCCGGTGGTTTACGCTTACTGCTACACGAACGACGGGGCGCCCAGCGTGAACACCGACGACCAGCAGGGAGCGTACATCGCCGTGCAGCAGCTCATTTCCCTGAGAAAAAAGCGGATCGCCATGATCAGCGGGCCCATCAACTCCATCCCGATGATGAAGCGGCTTTCCGGTTTTCAGCGGGCGCTGATTGACGCGGGCCTGCCGGTGGATCTCCGGATGGTGGTAACGGGGGACTGGGATATTGACCGCAGCCGCGAACGGATGACGAAACTGCTGCAGCTGGATCCGGGACCGGACGGGGTTTTCTGCCAGAGCGACCACATCGCCCTGGGCGTCTGCCGGGCGATCCGCGAAGCCGGGCTGCGCATTCCCGGGGACATCGCGGTGGTGGGGTTCGACAACTATGATTTCGCGTCCTTCGTCTCCCCGTCCCTGACCACTATCGATCAGCCTCTGGAGCAGATCGGGCGGACGGCGTTTTCCCGGCTGAAAAAGGCTCTGGACCGGGAGGAAACCGAAACGCGGGGTATTCTGCTGAAGGCCCGCCTGATCAAGCGCGAATCCGCCTGAACGCGCGCGGTACGGCCGTCCGGACACAGACGGGCTTTCCGCCGCCGCGGACTGCCCGGGAATCAGAAAAAATCAATTACAAAGGAGAGTAAAGCCATGTATGATGTCGCCGCTCTGGGAGAACTGCTCATCGATTTCGCCCCCCAATCCGTCAGCCCGGAAGGATACCCCACCCTTGCCGCCCAGCCCGGCGGCGCGCCAGGCAACTTCCTGGCGGCACTGTCAAAATACGGATGCCGTACGGTCATGATCGGCAA
>ONXY01000221.1 GCA_900321945.1 uncultured Eubacteriales bacterium
CCCGCGGGTGCGAGGTCTGTCGGGCCGGCACTGAACGGGTGGGGATGGATGGCGGGAGAATTTTTGTGCGTCACTTCTGTTTACGATGAAACAAGGTCGGGAAAAAAGATGGACAGGGAGGATCTATGACGCTGGAGCAGCTCCTGGGCGCGCTGAAGCATGACGCGTCCTTTATGGAAAACGTGACGGCCTGGAAGACGCTGGACCGGCGCGAGGCGGCGTATGCGCCGTGGCCGGGGGGGATGGATCCGCGCGTCGTGCAGGCGCTTGAAAAGCACCATGTTCACCAGCTGTATACGCACCAGGCGGACGCGTTCCGCGCGGTGTCGGAAGGACGGGACATCGTGATCGTCACGCCCACGGCCTCCGGCAAGACGCTGTGCTACAACCTGCCGGTGCTCAGCGAGATCCTGAAGAACCCGGACGCCCGGGCGCTGTACCTGTTTCCCACCAAGGCGCTGTCGGCGGACCAGGTCAGTGAGCTGTACGAGCTGATTGAGCTGATCGGCGCGGACATCAAGGCCTACACCTACGACGGGGACACGCCCGGGTCGGCCCGGCGCGCCATCCGGCAGGCGGGGCATGTGGTGGTCACCAACCCGGACATGCTGCATTCCGGCATCCTGCCGCACCATACCAAGTGGGTCAAGCTGTTCGAGAACCTGCGCTACATCGTCATCGATGAGATCCATACCTACCGGGGCATCTTCGGCAGCAACCTGGCGAACGTGCTCCGGCGGCTCCTGCGCCTGTGCGCGTTCTACGGCAGCCATCCGCAGTTCATCCTCTGCTCTGCGACCATTGAGAATCCGGAGGAGCTGGCGGCCACCCTCATCGGCCGGCCGGTGGTGAAGATCGACCGCAACGGCGCGCCCTCCGGCGAGCGGCATTTCATCTTCTACAACCCGCCGGTGGTCAACCGCCAGCTGGGCATCCGCAAGAGCATGCTGGGGGAGACGCGGCGGCTGGCCTCCATGCTGGTCCGCAACGGTGTCAAGACCATCGTCTTCGCCAAGAGCCGGGTGCAGGTCGAGGTGCTGACCCGCCAGCTCAAGGAGCTGGTGCGCAATGCCGTGGGGGACAGCGAGCGGGTGCGCGGCTACCGCGGCGGCTACCTGCCCACCGAGCGGCGGGAGATCGAGCGCGGCCTGCGGCAGGGCACCGTGGACGCGGTGGTCTCCACCAACGCGCTGGAGCTGGGCATCGATATCGGCGCCCTGGACGCCTGCGTGCTCTGCGGATACCCGGGGACCATCGCCAGCGCCTGGCAGCAGGCGGGCCGGGCGGGCCGGAGACAGAGCGCGAGCATCGTGTTTTTCGTCGCCTCCTCCGCGGCCATCGACCAGTACATCGTCACGCATCCGGACTATTTCCTGCGCCAGAGTCCGGAGAACGCCCTGCTGAATCCGGACAACCTGTATATCCTGATGAGCCACTTCAAATGCGCCGCCTTCGAGCTGCCCTTCGAGGACGGGGACAGCTTCGGCAACGCGCCGGGCGCGGAGGAAATCCTGGACTATCTGTCGGAGGAGAACATCCTGCGCCACGTGGAGGGAAGGTACCACTGGAGCTCCGAGGATTTTCCCGCGAGCGACATCTCCCTCCGGTCCGCGGCGGAGGAAAACTTCGTCATCGTCGACATCACGGATCCGGCCCGGCACCGGGTAATCGGGGAGATGGACCGGTTCACCGTGCCCATGCTTCTGCATGAGAACGCGATCTATATGCACGAGGGCCGCCAGTACCAGGTGGAGAAGCTGGATTTCGACGCCTGCAAGGCCTATATCCGGGCGGTGGACACGGGGTATTACACGGACTCGGATCTGAATATCAGCCTGAGCCTCCTGGATATTGAGAAGGAGGAGAAGGAACCCCGCGGATACACGACCGCGCTGGGGGAGATCAAGGTGACCGCTCTGGTAACCATGTTCAAGAAGATCCGGTTTGACACCCATGAAACGCTGGGGTTCGGGCACGTGCGCCTGCCGGAGACGGACATGCATACGACGGCCATGTGGTGGACCCTCCCGCCGGATCTGACGGAGAAGATTCCCAGCGACACGCTGAAGAACGGCATGATGGGCGTGGCGAACCTGCTGCGGATCGTCTGCCCGCTGTACCTGATGTGCTCGCCCCAGGATATCGCCGTGGTGTATCAGGTTAAGAGCCCCATCACCGGGGAGCCGACCCTGATCCTGTACGACAACTGCCCGGGAGGCGTGGGGCTGAGCCATAAGGCCTACAGCATGCGGGGCATGCTGCTGGAGAAGGCGCTGCAGGTGGTGAACGACTGCGGATGCCCGTACGGGTGTCCCTCCTGCGTGGGGCCGGCGGGCGAAGTCGGACAGGACGGAAAGCGGACCGCCATGCGCATCCTGAAGGAGCTGACGGAATGAACCTGCGGGACAAGCTGCGGGCCATCAGCGGCCCGGACAGCGGGAAGGAAACGAAAAAAAAGCCGGAGACCGGCCCGGGCGACTGCCGGCGCTTCACGGTATACCGGCCGGCGGAAGAACTGCCGGGGGCGCCGGAGGTGCGCAGGGAAACGCTGGAGATGATGAGCAACGTCTCCCTGCCGGAGGATTTCGATCCCCGGAATATCCTGTATCTGGATACGGAAACCACCGGGCTGGGCGGCAGCGGAACGGTGGCTTTTCTCGTGGGGCTCGGATACCTGACGGACAGCGGGTTCGAGGTGCATCAGTTCCTGATGCGGGACTACGACGAGGAAAGATACCTGCTGCGGCATGTGGAAGAGGAACTGAACCGCTTCGGCACGGTCTGCACCTTCAACGGCACAACCTTCGACCTGCCCCTGCTGGAGAGCCGGCTGCTGATGAACCGGTTCCGGCGGGACTGCCTGGACAAGCCCCATATCGACCTGCTGCATATCGCCCGGAGACTCTGGAGAAAACGGCTGACGCAGTGCAGTCTGGGAAGGCTGGAGGCCCTGATCCTCGGAAAACCCCGGGAGGACGATCTGCCCGGCAGCGAGGTGCCGCAGCGTTATTTTACCTATCTGAAGACCGGACGGGAGGAGCTGCTGGACGATATCCTGACGCATAACGCCCAGGATATCGTCAGCCTGTGCGTGCTGCTGACCCACATGTCGCGGATGTACGAGCATCCGGAAAGCATCCGGTACAGCGAGGACGTTTATTCCATGGGCCGGGCGCTGGAACGCTTCAGCCATCCGGACGAGGCGCGGAAGTGCTACCGGCTGGCCCGCAGGGGGCGGGCGGGGGACGAGGCCGGACTCGCCCTGGCGCAGAGCTGGCGGCGGGAGGGAAACCGCGAGGAGGCCGCCGTCGTATGGCGGGAGATGATCGGAGCCCGCCGGGGCGGAGCGGCGCCCTATATCGAGATGGCCAAGTATCTGGAGCACGTCCGGAAGGATCCGGCCGGCGCGCTGGAAATGACCGACCGGGCGATCGCGCTTCTGAGCGAAACGGCGCTGAAACCCGATATTACTGTACAAGAAACGCAAAATGCGCTACAATACCGAAGACAGCGCCTGAAAAGGAAGCTGGCGGCTATGTCGGAAAAGAAGGAGAGTCAGACAGATGGGACTGGGAACGATGTTCAGGGCCAATAAGGCCTATCGGGCGCAGCAGAACGGGAGAAACGAAGAAGCCATGCGCCTTTACGAATCCTGCTTTCAGGAGGGGCTGGACGACGCGCGCTACGCGCTGGCGTACGCAGTGCTCCTGATCCGGGACGGGCAGTATCAGAAAGCGAAGGACTTTCTGGTGAAGCACCAGAAGGCGCAGGGCATGACGGCGGATCAGCGGATTACGCTGATCGTGGACTACGCCGCCTGCTGCTTCCGGCTGGGCGATCTGGACAAGGGCGTCCGGAAGATGGAGGAAATTGCCCGGAAAAACCGCAGCGGACTGATCTATCAGACTCTGGGGTATCTGTACGTGGAACAGTTCGACGCGTCGAAGAAAGCCGCCTTCCTGGCCCGGGAAACCGAAAAGCAGGAGCAGCGGGATCCCGCGCCGGAGATGATCGGGGACGCCGCGGGGGCATCCGTTCCCGGCACGCTGGAGGAACAGTGGGAGGCCGGGCGGCAGAAGACCCTGGCTTTCAACCAGGAAGCCGTGGATTACGACGACGAGGATCCCATCTGCCTGGACAACCTGGGCCAGACCTGGTACCGGGTGATGGAAGACCGGGAAAAGGCGAAGGAATTCTTCGAGAAAGCACACGAGATCAAGCCCGGCCAGATCGATACGCTGTATTTCCTCAGCCGGTACGATCTGGACAGGGGAGACAGGGCCGCCGCGCTGGAAAAGCTGGAGCAGGCCGCGGAAGGCCGGTTCTCTCCGCTGAATTACTGCGGACGGGATCAGATCGAGGCGGAGATCCGCAGACTGAAGGAGGAGCGGTAAGACCATGCAGGATGAAATGAGCAGGACCGAAAACGCCGGGGAAAAGCCGGAAACCGGAAAAAGCCGGAGAGCCGGAAAAAAGGAAAAGGAAAAGAAATCCGTGATCAGAGAAATACTGAGCTGGGTGCTGACTCTTCTGGTGGCCGTCGCCGCGGCGCTAGTCATCCGCAGCCTGCTGTTCGAGCCGGTACGGGTGGACGGGGAGAGCATGAACGACACGCTGGCGAACCATGAGATCATGTTCGTTTCCAAGCTGGACTACGCGTCCACCTGGCTGTGCTTCCCCTGGCAGAGCGACGAGGCGAAGGAGGCCGCGCCCCGGATCACGACCGGGTTCGGGTCCCCGAGCCGGTTTGACGTCGTCATCCCGCGCTATCCCGGCCGGGGAGACACGAACTTTGTCAAACGGATTATCGGCATGCCGGGCGATCATGTGAAGATCGAGAACGGATATCTGTACGTCAACGGGGAGAAGTACGACGAGCCCTATATCAGCGACGAGTACCGGGTGAACGGCGGATCCGAGGGCGGAAACTTCGCGGAGGTCTATATTCCGAAAGCCGGGGATCCGGTCAGACTGGATTATCTGGACGAGGGAAATACGCGGATCGGACTGTTCGTCGGCGGCGAAACCTGGAAGTGGCGCGGGATCTGTTCCGACGCCGTCAGCGCGGACGGGGACCGGCTGAGCTATAAAAAAAGCGGCGCGCTGCTGCTGAACGGCGAGGATATTTCCGGGAATACGGAAAAAATCGCGGCGCTGGCCGGTAAGGAATTCCTGCTGGACAAGGATATGTATTTCGTCATGGGCGATCACCGGAACAACTCCAACGACAGCCGGGCCCAGGGCCCCATCACCCGGGACATGATCGTGGGCCACGTGCGGTTTGTGTTCTTCCCCTTCGGCTCCTTCCGGGGAATCAAATAAGGAACGCGGGATCCGTTTCCTGTGATACCGGAGAGGGAAAGAGGAAAAAACGTCCGCGTTTTACGTGCCGGGACGACGGAAAAGGAAACCGGATCAGATGGCTCCGGTTTCCTTTTTCTGTCATTCTGCAAAACGCCTGGGACATTCACGGGAGTGAAGTCGAAAAGCGTTTCTGAGACGATAAAAAAACCTGTCCCGGCCGCTGCTGCGCAGCGGATTCCGGGCAGGAATAAACGACAGACTGAGAGCGTGATCTGTTCCATCCGCGCTGGCCGGCGTCGGCGCCGGCGCTCACACCGAGGATTGGTCGGTGGCGGATACCAGCACTGGTTTTGCAAAAACCAGCAAACTCTTGCATCAGGACGCTATAGATTTCCTTTGGGCACATTCCTCCTTGCGGGATTCGGAGACTGCCGTCTCCTGGAGTTGCACTTACTCGATACTTTCTCCCGTGTCGGCTTGCGGCCTTCACAGGTGTTCATATTTCAGAACAATAAGCCGGTTTTCTTTCCTGAAGCCGTACACTCTTTGGCTGCATCTGCCGGATTCGAACCGGCAACTTTCAATTAGCGGTTGAATGCTCAACCATTGAGCTAAAATGCTGCGGACTGCGAGGTGTACATTGATCTTCCCTGTCTTTTGGACAGGGCCCGGATTTCGCAGCCCTGTTCGTCTTGCGGACTCCCTTCTGTCCTTCCGTCCCTTCCTTTC
>ONXY01000123.1 GCA_900321945.1 uncultured Eubacteriales bacterium
CAGCAGACCGCTACCTGGGACGAAGCGGAAGCCAAGAAGATCGTTGAGTCCGTCATCAACAGCGGCGAAGACTTCAACGTCATCTACGCCGAGAACGACGGCATGGCCAAGGGCGCTGTCGCGGCTCTGGACGAGAACGGCATCACCCACGGCGTGGACGGCAAGGTCGTCGTGATGGGCTTCGACTGCAACAAGTGGGCCCTGAAGGAACTGAAAGCCGGCAGCTGGAACTACGACGGACAGTGCAGCCCCTTCCAGGCGCAGATCATCAGCGACCTGATCAAGAGCGGCGAGGCTCCCGCTGAGAAGAAGATCATCAACGAGGAGAAGGGCTTCGACGCCAAGACCATCACGGATGAAGACATCGCCACCTACGGTCTGGGCGAGGACTGATCCCTGATCGGTAAGGAAGATCCGATACGGCGCGGTGTGAGCCGGTGGATTCAGATCCGCGGCTCACACCGCTTTTTTCAAAGCGCGGGCGTCCAGATGTCCCGGACCCGCGGGCGGAAGCCGGAGCAGGGGGCAAATAAACGGTGACAGGAGCTGGCGGCATGTCCAATGAAACAGTTTTGACGATGCGGGGGATCTGCAAGCAGTTCCCGGGCGTCAGGGCCCTGCATAACGTGGACTTCACGCTGAGAAAGGGTGAGATCCACGCCCTGATGGGCGAGAACGGAGCCGGAAAATCCACCCTGATCAAGGTGCTGACCGGTGTGTACGGCAAGGAAGCGGGCAGCATTCATATTGAGGGCGTCGAAGGGGAGGCGAACATCCACTCGCCCCAGGACGCGCAGAACATTGGCATCGCCACGGTTTATCAGGAAATCACCCTCTGCCCGAATCTGACCGTGGCCGAGAATATGTATATCGGGCGCGGCTCCTCCGCGCTGGTGAAGCGCAAGGATTACGAAAAGAAGGCCGGGGCGATCCTGGAAAATCTGGGCATCCCCGCCCGGCCCAGGCAGCAGCTGGCCAGCTGTTCCCTGGCGGTACAGCAGATGGTCGCCATCGCCCGCGCCGTCGATATGCAGTGCAAGGTGCTGATTCTGGACGAGCCCACCTCCTCCCTGGACGACAAGGAGGTGCAGATGCTCTTCAGCCTGATGCGGGATCTGAAGGCCCGGGGCGTCGGCATCATCTTTGTCACCCACTTTCTGGAGCAGGTCTATGAGGTCTGCGACCGGATCACCGTGCTGCGCAACGGCGAACTGGTGGGAGAATACCAGATCGAGCAGCTTCCCCAGCTCCAGCTGGTCGCCAAGATGATGGGTAAGGATCTGGACGAGCTGAACAGCATGAGCGGCTGCGAGCGCCGGGACAGAAGCGAGGGCCCCGTGGTCTATGAGGCGGAGAACCTCTCCTCCTCCGAAAGCCGTCCCTTCGGTTTCCGGATCCATCAGGGAGAAGTGAACGGGTTTACCGGCCTGCTGGGATCCGGGCGCAGCGAGAGCGTGCGGGCCATCTTCGGCGCGGACCGGGTCACCGGCGGGAAAGTGAAGGTTCACGGAAAGCCGGTCCGGATCACGCGGCCCGTCGAGGCGATGAAAAACGGCATCGGGTACCTGCCCGAGGACCGGAAACGGGACGGGATTATCGCGGATCTGTCCGTCCGGGAGAATATCATCCTGGCCCTTCAGGTGCTGAAAGGCTTCGTCAGGCCGATCAGCCGCGGCGAGGCGGAAAAGTTTGCGGATGAATACATCAAAGCCCTGAATATCAAGACCGCCAGTATGGACACCCCCGTCGGCTCCCTCAGCGGCGGCAACCAGCAGAAGGTGATCCTGGCCCGCTGGCTGCTTACGCACCCGGATTACCTGATTCTGGACGAGCCCACCCGCGGCATCGACGTCGGCACCAAGCTGGAGATTCAGAAACTGGTGCTGAAGCTGGCGGAGGAAAACGTCAGCGTCACCTTCATTTCCTCCGAGATCGAGGAAATGCTCCGGACCTGCAGCCGCCTGATCGTCATGCGGGACCGGAACATCGTCGGCGAGCTGACCGGCAGCGACCTGACGCAGGCCCAGGTCATGAAAACCATCGCGGGAGGTGAAGCGCCGTGAGCACAAAAACCGGTTCCGGGCAAAAGAAGGGCGTGGGTCAGCTGCTGATCCCGCTGATCGCCATCTGTCTTCTGATTATTTTCAACCTGTTCCGGGATCCCGGCTTCTTCAGCATTGAGACGAAGCTGAACACAAACGGCAACACCGTGCTGGCCGGGAACCTGATCAGCATTATCAACGGCGCCAGCGAGCTGGCCATCCTGGCCATGGGCATGACGCTGGTCACCGCCGCCTGCGGCGGGCAGGATATCAGCGTCGGCGCCGCGGCGGCCATCGCGGGCAGCGTGTTCGTCCGGATCATCCGGGGCGCCTCCCCGGCGGGCGGCGGCACCGTGCTCGTGGCCTTCCTGGCCTGCTGCGTCGTCGCTATGCTTTTCGGCGCCTTCAACGGCATGCTGGTCGCCGTCTTCAGAATTCAGCCCATGATCGCCACGCTGATCCTGTATACCTGCGGCCGCTCCATCGCCTACTGGATCAACGGCGGCGCCACGCCGACCATCGACAGCCCGGTTACGGGAGCCATCGGGAGCTTCATTCCCGGTATTCCCGTTCCGACGCCGGTCATCATCGTCGCGGTCATGGCGCTGCTCTTCTTCCTCGTCTTCCGGCTGACCACGCTTGAGCTTTTCACCCAGTCGGTGGGCATTAACCAGAGCGCGGCCCGGCTGAACGGCATCAGCCCGACCCTGATCAAACTGCTCAGCTTCGTCATTCTGGGCGTCTGCGTTTCCGTGGCCGGAAGCATCGGCGTATGCCGGCTGCAGCTTATCAACCATGAAACCCTGCTGCTGGATATCGAAATGGACACCATCCTGGCGGTGGCCATCGGCGGCAACAGCCTCGGCGGCGGAAAATTCCGGATCAGCGGTTCCATCCTCGGCGCCTATGTGATTCAGATGCTGACCATCACCCTTTACGCGATGAAAGTGCCCTCCACGGACGTGAAGGCATACAAGGCCATCGTGATCATCCTGCTGGTTGTGATCGGTTCTCCGGTGGTCAAGCGCTGGTTCTCCGGAGTCGCGGGCCGGATCAGAGCCGGAAAAACCGTTTCCGGCGCCGCAAAGGAGGGAGTCTGATGAACAGAAGACGCGAACCGCTTACCGACACTCAGCTGCTGATGACCATCACCGTCTGCATCTTCATCGCCATGTACGCCCTGGCCATGATCTTTCTGGGCGGCGGTTTTCTCCGGGCCCAGCAGGTTTTTGACCTTCTGAACGACAACGCCGCCCTGATCATCGTGGCCTGCGGCCTGACGACTGTCATGATCGGCGGAGGCATCGATATCAGCGTCGGCGGCGTCACCTCCCTGGTGGTAATGAGCTGCATCCTGTACCTGAACGGAGGCGGAAACATCTTCGTCGCCGTCCTGCTCGCCCTGGGCATCGGCCTCGCTTTCGGAGCCGTCCACGGCCTGCTGATCAGCTACCTGGAGATTCAGCCCTTTATCGTGACTCTGGCGGGCATGTTCTTCGCCCGGGGCATGACCACCATCCTTTCGGTCAATCCCCAGAAGCTCGCGCATGAGGGGCTGAACGCCGTCCGCGCCGTGAAGCTGGAGATCCCCTGGCTGGGCTATATCGCCAAGAACGGAAATCTGATTCCCGGCCGCGTTGAGCTCGGCGTCATCGTCGCTCTGCTCTGCGTCGCCGTCATCTTCCTTCTGCTGAAGTACTTCCGTCTGGGCCGGAACTTCTACGCTCTGGGCGGAAATCAGCAGAGCGCGCTGATGCTGGGCATCAACGTCAAGCGGACCCGCTTCATGACCTACCTCATCAGCGGCCTTCTGAGCGGTATCGCGGGCTTCGTTTTCATGATGCACACGGGAGCCGGGAACGCCACCAACGCGGCCGGCGCGGAGATGAACGCCATCGCCTCCTCCATCATCGGCGGTACGCTGCTGACCGGCGGCGTTGGCAATGTGATCGGCACCTTCTTCGGCACCCTGACGCTGACTACCATCAAGAAGATCGTCGTCACCAGCGGTCTGAAGGATCCCTGGTGGCAGAGCATCACCACCGGCGCCATGCTGCTGTTCTTCATCGTGCTGCAGAGTATCGTCCTCAGCCGGAGAGGGAAGAGCGGAGCTGCGAAGAACGGCTGACAGACGGAAACCCCGGTATAATCCGGAAGAAGCCTGTGTTATTTCCGGAAAAAACAGACGCCCCGCGCGGAATCGGATCCGCGCGGGGCGCTGGTTTGTCTGAAGGAAAGGGCTCTCCGGCGCGTCCGGAATCTCCGGCCCGCGCGGGGTGTCACTCCTGCTGAAGATACTCGTAATAACCCGCCTGCAGGCTGGTCAGAAGCTCGTCGTGGTCCCCGCCGGCGGCGTAGGTCTCGTTGATCTTCCGGATCTCCTCTTCCCGCATCGGAGGCACGCAGAAGGGGCATGCCTTCAGCTTGCTGAAGGGCTCCTCCTCCAGCTGTCCGTAGGCGAAGGGCTGGAAGGTGATGTTCTTCGCGCAGTAGCAGAAGGAGGACCGGTGGTAGTACTGGCCTTTCCCGGGGTTGTAGTACAGCGGCGTGTCCGCGTCCGGGGAATCGATCTGCCGGCCCTGCCAGTCTTCCCAGATGACGAACTTGACTTTGCTGCCGCTCTTCACCTGGTTCCAGATCCACTTCATGTTGATGCCTTCCGGCGTCCTGTTCCTCTGCACCCGGATGCAGCCGTGGCTGCATTTGGTGCCCAGCTTGAACTCTGTGGAATTGTAGTTCTGCGTCCCGTCCGCGTTCTTTACGTGGGGAACCTCGTGCATCATGTCCCCGGCGTTGAAGCGGATGGCCATGTCGCAGTACAGCCGGTCGCTGATCAGGGTCCCCACCTTGCTCATCAGCAGGAACTCGCCGCTCCGCGTCTCGTTGTACGGCTGATACTTGGATCCGTTCCACATCACAAGGCCCGTGGAGCACAGCAGGGTGGTCAGCAGCTTTCCGTCCTGGAAAATGTACAGCCTCTGCGTCAGCTTGTCGACCACAATGCCCATCAGCGTGCTGGGCGTCACCTGCTTCAGATAATCCGTCCGGATATATCCGCTGACCAGCAGGTTCCACGCCTCCACCTTCGTGGCGTGGAAAGAGCTGGAGTAGCATTCCACCAGGGACCAGCCGTTATCCAGCGTCTCGATGACCCGGACGCCCTGGGATTCGCAGGTCACCACCCCGACCTTCAGGCTCTTCTCGTCCGGTTCCCGGTACAGGTAGGTCTGTTCCTTCTCCCCGCTCTTCTTTCCGGGATCCACCACGGTGATGGGCGCCGTCAGCATCTCCCAGACCGCCTGCTCGTCCGTGATGTCCATCGGCAGGCTCCAGTATCCCTTCTCCCC
>ONXY01000226.1 GCA_900321945.1 uncultured Eubacteriales bacterium
GCAGGTAGTCCTCCGCTTTCATCTTTTTTCCTTTTGTTTCCTGCAGCTCCAGAATCCGGACCGCGCCTTCCCCGCAGGCGATGATCAGGCCGCTCTTCGGATCCGCGGCGAGCACCTCGCCGGGGTTTCCCTTCCCCTCCGCGAAGGCGGCGCGCATCAGCTTCAGCCTGCCCTCCCCGAAGGGAACGCTGACGCAGGGCCAGGGGTTCAGGCCGTTGATCAGGCCCTTCACCCGTCCGGCGGGAAGCGTGAAGTCCGCCTCCCCCGCCTCCTTCGTCAGCATGGGATCGTAGGTCATCCGGCTTTCATCCTGCGGCCGCCGCTCCAGTTCCCCCTTCTCCAGCTTCCGCAGGGTCTCCGCCAGCAGCTCCGCGCCGAGGAGGCTGAGCCGTTCCGTCAGCTCGCCGCAGGTTTCCGTCTCCCCGATCTCCGTCTCCGCCCGCAGCAGCATGTCCCCGGTATCGATCCCCCGGTCCATCATCATGGTGGTGACCCCGGCTGTCCGGTCCCCCTGCATAATGGCGTGGGCAATCGGCGCGGAGCCCCGGTGCCGCGGCAGCAGCGAGGCGTGCACGTTGATATTTCCGAACGGCGGGATATCCAGAATCTCCTGGCTCAGGATCTGCCCGAAGGCCGCCGTCACGCACAGATCCGGCGCGAGCCTCCTCAGATCCTCCGCGCCGTCCCGGCGGATTTTCTCCGGCTGAAAGACCGGGATTCCGTGCCGGAGCGCGCATTCCTTGACCGGGGACGGCGTCAGCCTGTTGCCCCTTCCCTTCGGCCGGTCCGGCTGGGTGAAGACGCCGGCGACCTCGTATCCTTCCGCGGTCAGCTTCTCCAGGGACGGAACCGCGAACTCCGGCGTTCCCATAAACACGATTCTCATTCGTTGTCGTCCTCCGGAATCTTCCCCTGGATCTCCTCTTCGGTCAGCTCCCGGTCCATCACGTCCACGTACAGCACGCCGTTCAGGTGATCCAGCTCGTGGCAGACCGCCCGGGCCTCGAATCCCTCCGTCTCCAGCTCCATGGGATTGCCGCGGCGGTCCTGGTACCGGACCCGGACCTTTCTGGGCCGGGTCACGACGCCCTGCCGCTCCGGCACGGACAGGCAGCCCTCCCGGCCGGTCTGGAGGCCTTCGGTCTCCACGATCTCCGGGTTCACCATCTCCCGCAGGCCGGTATGGTCCGGCGACACGTCGATGACCACCACCCTGCGGAGAATGCCCACCTGCGGCGCGGCGAGGCCGACCCCTTCGGCCTTGTACATGGTTTCGGCCATATCCTTCAGCAGCACGGACAGGCGGATATCGAACTTTTCCTGCTTCCGGCAGACCTTCCGCAGCGTTTCATCCCCGATTTTGACGATTCTTCTGGTAGCCATCGGTCTCTCTCCTTATATCATGGACGTAGGATTATACTCGAAATATACCTGGCAGTTTTCACGCTGCGTCTCCGCCTCTTCCGAGAGGAAAGCGCAGAAGCTTTCCGCGGCCTCGCCGGTCAGCAGCTTGACGAGGATCTGCCGCCGCTCCATTCCCCGCAGAAAGCGGACGCCCGGCGGGTCGCAGGCCAGCAGCAGCACCTTCCGCTTCCATTCCGGGCGCTCCTGCAGGGCCGCCCGCACCTCCGTCTCCAGCGCCGCCGCCGCGCGCTCCGCGTCCCCGGCGGACGGGCTCTCGACCAGCAGCCGCGCGAGGATGGTGAACGGCGGATACAGGGACTGCCTTCTCCGCAGGAACTCTTCCTCGAAAAACGCCCGGTAATCCTGCCGAGCGGCCAGGCGCAGCACCGGATCCTCCGGCTTGTAGGTCTGGATCACGACCCGGCCCGGGCGCTTTCCCCGGCCGGCCCGGCCGGCTACCTGCGTCAGCAGCTGAAAGGTCCGCTCCCTGGCCCGGTAGTCCGGCAGGTTCAGGGTCAGATCCGCCGCGACGACGCCGACCAGCGTCACGTCCGGGAAATCCAGGCCCTTTGCGATCATCTGGGTTCCGATCAGCACCCGGGCCTCCCCGGAGCGGAACCGCTCCAGAAC
>ONXY01000484.1 GCA_900321945.1 uncultured Eubacteriales bacterium
CGCTGGTCCGCTTGACGTGGCCGCCCGTGTTGCTGTCCCGGTTTTCAACCATGTCCGCCAGGCTCAGCACCAGCTTCTCCTGCATGGCTTCGACGCTGCTGGTCTTCTCGGCCACCTCCTCGTTCAGGCGGTCGTTGAAGTCGGCAAGGATCTCCATGTTCCTTGTCTCCTCGGTGGCGTCCCGGATGTCGATCAGGTATCCGCGGCTCAGCCCCCCGCGGCGCAGCGCGAAGGGCGAGATCTCATAGGCATAGGTCCGCTCGTCCAGGTGGAACGCCGACTTGGCAATGCCGCTGGTGCTGTAGTTTTCAACGATGTTGTTCAGTATCCTCCCGGAATCGCTCTCTTCGGGGATGCGGGTGTCCACCCGCTGATGCTTCAGGTCCGGAAGGAAGTCGAGGCACTTCTCGTTCGCGCTGAAAAACCAGCCATTTGGGCCGACGGCCACATAGCCGCGGCTCGTATTGCTCTTCTGGCTTTCGGAGATCAGCCCGGAGATGTCGTGGGCGCGAGAATAGTCGAAGTTCACGGCCAGCAGCACGTTCGCCACCATGTACAGGAAGGGCAGCGCGGAGAAATTCATGTCCAGCACGCTCTCCATCGCGTACATCAGCATCCCCGCGACGACGAAGACCATGTAGAAGGCCAGCGTGCGGCGGGAGTAGTTCTTCCGGTGTTTCTGGATGATGGCCACGGCGCCGAATATGACGATCAGCAGCGCCAGCAGGAAGGTGATGTGGGAAAAGGCGAAAGAACCGCTCACCATCCGGGTGGCATAGCCGTCCCCGGTGTCCGTGATCTGGATCAGGTCGTTGGACATCCCCTGGCGGAAGGTCATCCAGACGGGGAACAGCTGGGCGAAGGCGGCGATGTAGACGATGAATTTCAGCCAGGGATTGATAGAAAACGCCATGCGGCGAAGCATGGAAAAGAGTATGACCGCCAGCAGCACCGTAGTGGACAGATTGATGTACACAAACAGCACCAGGGAAGCCTCCCGGGAAGCCGTCTGCGTCTTCAGCCAGTACCCCATGATCAGAAATGGCAGCAGGAGCGATATGGACCAGTCATAGCCGTTCACCCGATCGTCATTTCGCACGGCGATCATGAGCGTGGCCAGAATGGAGATCACCAGACAGACGCCAAAGCCGACTGTAACCATTGTCAGTTTCCTTTCCCTGTTGATGGAGCGATCCGGTTCGCGGTATTACGCCTCCGCGTCCCCGACGGTCAGCTTGCCGATCGGCGTGGCATCCAGCACCCGCTGCTCGATCTCGAAATACCGCTCGGTGCGGCCCTCCGGGGCGCGGACGGTCTTCAGGGACGAGCCCATGCCGGCCAGCAGCGTGGAAACGACCTCCTCGCTCAGCCCGGACAGCCCCGTCGCCCCGCCGCGCCTGGCGGGCTCGTCATTGGACGGAACGGCCTCAGAGAGGACCCGCACGGAGACGAGCAGGTGGACCTTCTCCTCCAGGGTCTTGCCGTAGACGGCCATCTGCATGCTGCCGCCCCGGGCCTTGTGCAGCAGGCCGGACATCAACACCACGAGGATCTCCCGCGTCAGCCGGGGATGGCCCTCCAGCCGATCGGGCAGCCCCTCGGCCACGTCCAGCGCCACGGCAATCCCGTGGTGCTCCGCCAGGGGCAGCATGGTCCTGAGGCCGTCGATCAAGAGCTCCCGCAGGGAATAGGCTTCCGCCGGCATGGCCACGCCGGACTCCATTCCGAAGCCGTCCTCGATGCCGTCCGTCAGCATGAGCAGCCGGTCCGCGACGCAGTAGGCGGTGCGGGCATAGCCCTTGATGGCGTCGTCGTCGCTCTCCCGGAAGATGCGGCGGTTCAGCTCCGCCATGTGTTCAAGGGGCTTCTGCAGATCATCAGCGATGTTGTCCATGAACACGGCCCTGGCCTCGTTGAAGGACTCCGCCTCTTCGATCCGGTGGATGATGGCTTCCTGCTCCTGCTTTTCTTCATTGATGTTTTGAACGGTGAACACCACGTTCTCAAGCGGCTTGCCCTCCACACGGTCCATGGCCAGGAAGCGCAGGGAGTACCAGCCGAACCGGGCGCTCTTGAACTCGGCGACGATGCTGTCCCGCTCCTTCAGGCGCTCCGGCAGGGTGTCCGTGTCCACGAACTTCAGCATCAGCTCCCGGTATTTGTCCTCCGCGTCCCGCTTCACCAGGTCGGTGAGCAGCTCCTTCGCGGTCTTGTTCTTCGGCCTCTCCTTCTCCATCTTCTCGTCCACGGACACCGGCGTCATCTCCCCGGTGGGCAGGTGGATGATATAGATGAGGTCGTAGATGTCGGACATGCAGAAGATGCCGGATTTCCGCAGCTCCATCTCCTTGATGGCCCGGCGATAGGCCAGCATGCTGGCGCCGCTCATGGTCATGGCCAGTATCCACAGCACGGCCAG
>ONXY01000267.1 GCA_900321945.1 uncultured Eubacteriales bacterium
CCGGATCGCGGAGCTGAAGGAAAGCCTGTAATCACAAAAAAACAAAACGCCCTGTCCGCCGAAAAAGCGGGCAGGGTATTTTCCGTATGCGGGCAGTACGCAGCCTGTGGTCAGTTTCTGCTGAAATCCCTGTAATGATCCACGACCAGCGCCGGGTCGTAGAAGACTTTGTCGCTTTCCAGAATATAGGGCTTTCCGTCCCGGACGCCGAGAATGGTGAAGGAGCAGTTGGGGGGAACGCTTCCCTGCCAGAACCGGTCCGGATTCTTATAGAGAGGATTCATCATGGCTCTCAGGGCGCATCCGTGCGTGCCGACCAGCCACGTCCGGCCGTCGTCCAGCGCGGCGAGCTCCGTCAGGAACTCCCAGGTGCGGCGGCATACGTCCCGGATGCTTTCCCCGCCGGGGCAGCCGGGGAAGCGGAGGGCGTCCGTGAGAAAAAGCTGAGCGGTTTCCGGATCCAGAAGGCTGGCCGAGACGTGCGTGTTTTCTTCCTCTCCGAAATTGATTTCCTTAAGCCGGTCGTCCGTCCGGACAGGGACGGATCCGTTGCCGCTCTCCCGGAGAACGATTTCCACCGTTTCCCGGGCCCGGATCAGCGGACTGGTGACGCAGGCGTCAAAACGGACGTCCCGCAGCCCCTGACCGCTCAGCCGCGCGAGCTTCCGGCCTTCCTCGTTCAGCGGTTCGTCGGTCCACCCCTGCCTGTCATGCTTTACATTCAGATCCGTCTCGCCGTGACGGATGACATAAATTTTCATACGCGTCCCTCCGTTTCATGAAACCCGCATTATTCTATCACGGCCGGAATACCCGCCGCAACGGGTTTGAGAAAAACGAGGGCGGCGCATTTTTTTTCGGGAAGGGGATTGACAGATTCCGGGAGAAGTGTATAATCACAAATGAACATTTGAGCATTTGCTCAAATGTAACAAAGAACGGAGGAACGGGCATGACGGATCTGAGACAGGACGACGAGATGCTCTATGATCTGGCGGATCTTTTCCGGATGTTCGCGGACAGCACCCGCGTCCGGATCCTGAACGAACTGATGAAGAAGGAAACGGGCGTGACGGAGCTTGCGAACGAACTGCAGATGACCACGTCCGCCGTTTCCCACCAGCTGCGGATTCTGAAGGATTCCCGGCTGATCCGTTCCAGGCGGGACGGGAAGGGTATTCTGTACTCCCTGGCGGACGACCATGTCAAAACAATTCTGAACATGGGTATCGAGCATCTGATGGAGGGGTCGCGCCAGGACTGATAAACCGCGGGGAAAAAAGAACAGCGGAGGTGGGAACATGAGCATTCAGGACGGGGGAAACCACAACGGCTGCATGAATCATCCGGAAGAAGGGAAAACGGGGGACGGACACGGCCGGGAAAACGGGCACAGGCATGATGACGGACATGATCATGAACACAGCCATGAGCACGGACACGCGCACGAATGCGAGCATAACCATGAACATGAACACAGCCGCGGACACGAACACGGCCATGAGCATGGGCACGCGCAAGAACATGACCATGACCATGAGCACGGGCACAGCCATGAGCACGGGCACAGCCATGATCACGAACATGAGCACTGCCACGGCCATCACCACGACGGGCTGAGCTGCGGCTGTGAACACTGCCACGGTCACGAACACGGGGAGGAGAACCGGAAGACGATCGTTATCCGGCTCGTTACGGCCGCCGTGCTGCTGGCCGCGGGACTCTTCTTCCCGGAGGGGAGCGCGGCCAGGCTGGCTCTCTCTCTCGCCGCCGCTCTGACCGCCGGGTACGACGTGGTTCTCAACGCGGTCCGGAACATTCTGCACGGAGAGCTGCTGGACGAGATGTTCCTGATGACCGCCGCGTCGATCGGCGCTTTCGCGCTGGGCGAATGCACGGAGGGAGCGCTGGTGCTGCTGCTGTTCCAGCTGGGAGAATTCCTGCAGGATCTGGCGGTTGACCGCAGCCGGGAATCCATCGCGGATCTGATGAATATCCGGCCGGAAACGGCGTCGGTGGAACGGGAAGGAAAGGAAATCTCCGTATCCCCCGAAGAGGTACGGGTCGGGGAGATCATCGTGGTGAAGCCCGGGGAGCGCATTCCGCTGGACGGCGTCGTGGAGGAAGGGGAAAGCTTTCTGGACACGGTGGCCCTGACCGGCGAGAGCGTGCCCAGAGCCGTCAGAGCCGGAGACGAGGCGCTGAGCGGCTGCGTAAACCAGCGGGGGGTTCTGCGCATCCGTGTGACCCGGCTTTTCGGAGAAAGCGCGGTCAGCAGGATTCTGGAGCTGGTGGAAAACGCGACGGAGCACAAAAGCCGCGCCGACCGGTTTATTACCCGCTTCGCGCGGATTTACACCCCCGTGGTGGTCGGAGCGGCCGCGGCGCTGTTCCTGACCGCGGGGCTGATTACGGGAAACTGGGGAGAATGGCTGCGGAGAAGCCTCACCTTCCTGGTGATCAGCTGCCCCTGCGCGCTGGTGATCTCCGTGCCTCTGAGCTACTACAACGGCATCGGAAGGGCCAGCAGGCGGGGAATCCTTGTCAAGGGAAGCAACGTGCTGGAAGAGCTGAGCAGGGCGGCGGTGGTGGCCCTGGACAAAACGGGAACCGTGACGAAGGGCGTTTTCGAGGTCGTGGCGGTTCATCCTGAGGAGATGGACGAGGAGGAGCTGATCCGCCTGGCGGCGGCCGCGGAGAAATACAGCACCCATCCCATCGCGGAAGCGATCCGGCGCAGCAGACAGGGATGGGAGGAAATGGAGATCCGGGACTGCCGGGAGACCGCGGGGCAGGGAGTCCTGGCCATGGTGAACGGACGCAGGGTGGCGGCCGGAAACGACCGGATGATGGCTTCCGAAGGCGCGGCGTTCCACGACTGCCATCTGGCCGGAACCATCGTCCATATCGCGGTGGACGGCAAATACGAAGGGCATCTGGTGATCGCGGACGTCCTGAAGGAAAGCGCCGCGGAGGCTGTCCGGTCGCTGAAGGAGAACGGAATCCGCAAGGTGGTCATGCTGACCGGAGACCGGAAAAACGCGGCGGAGGATATCGGGAAAAAAGTGGGGGTGGACGAGGCCCACGCCGAACTGAAGCCGGAGGATAAGGTCCGGCATATCGAGAAGCTGATGACGGAGAGAAACGCGGAAAGCGAAACCGTTCTCTTCGTGGGGGACGGGATCAACGACGCCCCCGTGCTCGCGACGGCGGACCTGGGCGTGGCGATGGGCGCGGCCGGCTCCGACGCCGCCGTGGAGGCCGCGGATATCGTGCTGATCGACGACGATCCGCTGAAACTGGCGGAGGGCATCCGCCTGGCCCGGCGGACCCAGAAGATCGTCAGGGAAAACATCGTCTTCTCCATCGCCGTCAAGGCGCTGGTGATGATTCTCGGCGCGTTCGGGGCGGTTCCTCTGTGGCTGGCCGTTTTCTCCGACGTGGGCGTATGCCTGCTGGCCATTCTCAACGCGGTGCGGTAAAAACGAACCCGGGCCGGATCCCTCTTTGCGCGGGATCCGGCCCGGGTTTTTATTTTTCTTTTCACCGGGGCGAAATGATCTTCACGTTCCGTTTTCCGTCAGTCGGTCAGCTTCGCGGTCGGCTTTTCTTCGGGAAGCCAGCGGATAATCATATCCCACATGCTGGGCTCGATATGCACGTAGTTCGGACGGAAGTGCACCTCATAGCCCTGATCCTCATACAGCTCGATGAAACGCTGCTGGTGCCTTGCCACGTGGCTCCGGGCGGGGAAGCGGACCTTCACCTCGAACTGTCCCTTCTCCACCGCTTCCTCAAGCTTCTGGTTGATGATTCCGCAGTACCAGGTTTCCAGCAGGAAGTTTTTTCCCCGCCCGGCGGTTCTGCTCCGCTCCTCCGCTTCTTCCCGACGCATGCGCTTCCTCCGTAATCTCAGACGATTCCCGAACCGCGTTTCAAAAACAGAAGGGCTCCGTTACCGGCGGGAACGGAGCCCGGAGAATCAATAGAAGGTCGCGACCGGATCCTCCGGCGATACCGCCGGCGTCACGCCGGTCACATCCAGGACAGGGGTCTTTTCACTGAAAATACGGTTCCGCTGCAGACGGATTTTTCCCGTTACGACAAACCAGGAACCGGGATCGGGTTTGGGCGTTTTGCCGCGGAAGCAGGCGAGCCCGGCGAACTGGGTATCCGCCGCGCAGCAGTTCATCAGCATCCGCCCGGCCACGAAAACGCTGTCGGGCATGACTTTGCGGCTCTTCGGGTAAAGCGCCTTGAACCGGACGGTTTTCCCGTCGTATTTGTCCATGTTCTCCATCAGATCGCTGAAGAAGTAGGCGTAATCCCGGTCCTCAATCTCCACCACGGGGGCGTTGAGGTCAAAGGGCAGGGGATCGACCTTCTCATCCAGTATGCTCCGGCCGTCGGGATACTCGTAGAAGATATTGCACCGGCGGTTCGCCTGGCGGACGATTTTATGCAGCGTGTCCTGATCCGTGTTTTCCCCGCAGCGGTTGAAAACGATCACGTCGCAGGTCTGCAGCTTGTCGAACACAAGATTCCGCATGTTCGCGTTGTAAACGGCCCAGGTCGCGCTGTCCGCGAAGCAGATCTCCTGCGCCACGATCCATCCGTCCGGGATGCGGTCGTACAGGGTCTGCATCGGCCACATGCCGTTGTACTCGATCACAACGCGCTCGCAGCCGGTTTCGTCAGCCTTTTTCTTCAGGGCCTCCTCGCTGAACTCCTCTTCGTCCTCCAGGTTCAGGAGCACGACGTTTTTTCCGCTGAAAGAGGAAAAGTCGTAGTCCACCTCGCCCTCCTCGCAGCGGATCAGAAGCGTTTTCTCCCCGCTGTTGAAGCGCTTGTCCTCCAGCGTACTCTGGATGAAGGTGCTTTTTCCCCCGTCCAGGAAACCTGTGAACAGATAAACTGGAATTTCCTTTGCCGGCATCTTCTTACACTCCAAACAGGGTCTTCAGGTTTTCTTCGCTGATCTTCGAGCCGATCACGCACAGGCGGCCGGTGACCTCGGCGCTGCCGAATCGGATATCGGTTTCCCCGGGCGTGTAGTCGAAGTGGATCCAACGCCCGTCCGCGGAAGGAACGATTCCCTTCGCCCGCAGAACCATGCCGTATTCCGCCTCGTTCTGCAGCCTGCCCAGGATTTCCTTCAGGCCGTCCTCGCTGAACTGCTTCGGCGTCTCCACGCCCCAGCTGGTGAACACCTCGTCGGCGTCGTGATGGTGATGATGATGATGATGCCCGTGCTCCTCATGATCGTGGTCGTGATGATGCTCATGCTCCTCATGATCATGGTCGTGATGATGCTCATGCTCGTCATGATCGTGGTCGTGATGATGCTCATGCTCCTCATGATCGTGATCATGATGATGCTCATGC
>ONXY01000228.1 GCA_900321945.1 uncultured Eubacteriales bacterium
CTCCCGGGCCTTCACATTCAGCGTGACCGGCCTGCTGATCATCACGCTGTTTTTCCCCAGATTCAGGTAAAGGCTGAGCGGATAGCTGCCGGCCTGATAACCCGTAAACCGGAAACCCGAATCGATCGTATATTCATCCGTTTCAATATACAGTTCTCCTTCGGAGGTTCTGATGCTGCCGTAGTATTTCATTTCCGGCGTAATATGAACCCGGTCCGAAAGCACCTCGCTGCTGACGTCCCAGGGCTGTCCCTCCGCCGCGTCAAATTCTTCCGCGTCCAGCCGGACCTCCACCCGGCTGAAGTCAACAAGCCGGACGGTAAACCCGAGAGAAGCGTAAAAGTGCCCGCTGACAAGGTCGGCGCGATAGGAAGCCTCCTGCCCGTCAGCATGGATATCGCCGAGATCAAACCGCAGGGAAGACCCCTCAACCCGGCAGATGCTGCGCAGGCTTTCATCTCCCGACAGCTGCGTTACCCTTCCGTCCGTCACTTCCTCGGCTTTCTCATAATCGTAATTTTCCCCCTGATAAAGCCGGACATAACAGGAACCTCCGTCTCCTCTGACCTCGTCCGACTGTTCGAAACCGCAGATGTAAACTCCGGACAGATCCTCCGAAGTGCAGCTCGTTTTCCCTTCAGTCTTTCCTTCCGGCGGCCAGGAAGCCTCCCAGCCGGCGTCGGCATCCTCCTGAGACTCTGCGCGCATGATAATCCGGCGGTTATCCATCATCACGCCGTTCGCCCCGAGATACAGGCTCACCTGAACCTGGTGGTTTCCTTCCGTTCTGGCCGTAAACCCCAGATCGTCGATCTGGTATCCGTCCTCGCTGAGCCTTGAGGAAAAGGCGGCGCTGATGCCCTGCGGGAAAACCGGTTCCGTCCGGAACATCCGCTCGCCGATCGTCCAGCTTTCGACAGTTTCGCCGACAGTACAGCGGAACTGTTCGGAATTCTGAATGATCTGAATATTTTCAAAGGCGGCAAACCGGACTTTCAGTTCCTGGGACATGAAATAATGTTCGCTCTCCGCCTCGAGAACGTAAACCGCTTCCCCATCCGCATGCGCAGCGTCCGCGTTATACCGGAGAATGATTCCGGATCCGCTGTTTTTATCAATATACAGCGCATTCTGATACGAGTCGTCGCCGCTTACCAGCATGATCCGCGCGTCAGTTGCCGGTTCGCTCTCTTCCGCGTTCAGGTAAAGGTATTCGCCGCTCGCCGTAGAGGGATGGTTGTAAACCAGAAGCAGGCTGCGGTTCCACGACGGTATTTCCTGTTTTCCCGGCGACGGCCACACGCTTTTCGCTTCTTCCGCCGCGGCGCGTCCGGAATTCCCTGACGCCATGCAGCAGACCAGCAGGACGATACTGGCCAGAATCAGCTTCCATCCCTTTTTCATTACACGGATACCTCCTGTCCAGAGTCGCATTGTTTTCGGTTGATCCTTTCATGCATAGTGTATCCTATCACCGTTTTTATGAAAAGTCCAGCGCGCGGCCGGCTTGTCAGCGCCCCGCCCGGCGGGTCATGTTCAGCGCGCCGGCTGAAAAGCCGGCGCGTGCTGTCTGCTGCCGGCAGGGTGTTCCGCCGCTGACGCGGTCTCTTCGTCTGTCCGGGCAGTTTCATCTGTTCTTTTTTAAGCGGATCTGCGTCAGTCTCTTTTTTCCGTTCAGGAAGCCGGTCCTTCTTCCGGCAGGGCCGCGGCTTTTTCCGGCTCTTTCTCCGCGTTCAGGATCCTCATGAACTCCGCGCCGGTGATCGTTTCCTTTTTCAGCAGGTATTCCGCGAGTTCCCGCAGCTTTCCCTCGTTTTCCCGCAGGATTCCGGACGCCCTGCTCCGGGCCTCCTTCACCAGCGCCACAACCTGGTCGTCGATTTTCTCCGAATAGGCCGCGCTGCACGCCAGCGCGGAATCCCCGCCCAGATACTGATTGGTCACGGTTTCCATGGCCACCATGCCGAAATCTCCCATTCCGTAGCGGGTGATCATGCTCCGGGCCAGCTTCGTCGCTTTTTCGATATCGTTGGCCGCGCCGGTGGTGATCGAGCCGAAAATCAGTTCCTCCGCGGCCTGGCCGCCGGTCAGGGTCGCGATCTTGTTCCGGAGCTCCTCCCTGCTCATCAGGTAATGTTCGTCCTCGTCCACCTGCATGGTGTAGCCGAGAGCCCCGGATGTCCGGGGAATGATCGTGATCTTCGTCACCGGCGCGGAATGCGTCTGCATGGCCGCCACCAGCGCGTGGCCGATCTCATGGAAGGACACGACGCGCTTCTCCTGCTCCGACATCACGGCGTTCTTCCGCTGATAGCC
>ONXY01000229.1 GCA_900321945.1 uncultured Eubacteriales bacterium
ATCCGGGCCGGAATGTGATAAGATAGTGCACAAATCACAGGTTCATCAGAAGGGGGCGGAAGCCTTGAAGGTGGAGCGCAAAAGCGTGATCCGGATTGTCCTGGGCGGATTCATCCTGTTTCTGCTGATCTACGTCTACATGTTTACCGGCGAGCGTTTTCTGAACGCCTGCAGGCCGATGTTTCTCGGCGTCTGCATCGCGTACCCGCTGAACATCATGATCGGCTGGTTCCGGCGGCACGACATTCTGTACAACCGGAAAATCCTGAAAAGCGAAAAACTGCACCGGATTCTCAGCGCCGCGCTGGCGGTGGTCGTGCTGCTGATCTGCCTGGGCTTCATCATCGGCTATCTGATTCCCCAGCTGACGGGCGGCATCATGACGGTGCTGGAAAAAGTGCCCTCCGGCGTGCGTTACCTTCTGACGCAGCCTATTGTGATTGAGCTGGTTCCCGAGGACACCATGGAGGTCCTGCGGAAAATCGACTGGACCAAATGGATCAACCACCTGGTTTCCCTGGTCAACAGCGACGACCTGATCCGCAGCATGACCAGCACGGCCTCCTCCGCGCTGTCGGTCTTCAGCATCATCCTGTTCGGAATCCTCTTCGCCTGCTATTTCCTCAGCGGAAAGGAGAAGGCGGCCTCCGTCGTGACGCGGATGACGAACGCCTTCGCCCCGGAAAGATACCGGAAATCCGTTTTCCACGCCGGACGGGTGCTGAACGAGTGCTTCCACGACTTCATCGTCTGCCAGGCCACCCAGGCGCTGATTATCGGCGTTTCCACCACGCTCCTGATGGCGGTGTTCAGATTCCCCTACGCCAGCATGATCGGAACGCTGAACGGCTTCAGCGCGCTGATCCCCATCATCGGCGGATATATCGGCGCGACGCTCGGAACGCTGATGATCCTGGCGGACGCTCCCGGAATGGCCCTTTTCTTCCTGATTTTCATCATCGTGCTGCAGAATCTCATCGGCACCCTGGTCTTCCCCCGCCTGATCGGCCGGAGCCTGGGGCTGCCGGGGGTATGGACCCTCGCGGCCGTGCTGATCGGTTCCGGCGTGGCCGGCATCATGGGCATTCTGCTCGGCGTGCCGATGGCTGCCTTCTGTTACCGCATGGTCAGCGAGAAGCTGAGGGAGCGGGAGGCGCAGGCGGCCGCGGGCGGACCGGATCCCGCCGCGGCAGCGGACCCGGCCCCGGAGTCCGGGGAGCCTTTGGGAGAACACGACGGCATTCCGGCTGAAAAATAAGAAAGGCGGTATAGAATCCATGAAGACAGTGCTGGACCGTTTCCTGCGGTACGTCCGGGTCGAAACCACGTCGGACGAGAGCTTTGAGACCTGCCCCTCCACGCCGGGCCAGAAAACGCTGGGGGCCATGCTGGCGGAGGAACTGCGCGCCATGGGCCTTGAGGACGCCCGGATGGACGAACACGGATACGTCTACGCCACGATCCCCGCGAAGGGGAAGACGGACGCCCCCGCCATCGGCCTGATCGCGCATATGGACACGTCGGACGCCGTAAAGGGCGCGACGGATCCGCAGATCGTCTCCGGATACGACGGCGGCCCGATCACCCTGCGGAACGGCACGGTGATCGACGGGTTCGACTTCCTGCCCGGGCTGAAGGGCATGGACCTGGTGGTTACCTCCGGCGATTCCGTGCTGGGGGCGGACGACAAGGCGGGCGTCGCGGAGATCATGACGCTCTGCGACCTGCTGACCCGGCCGGACGCGCCGGATCACGGAAAGATCTGCGTCGGCTTCACGCCGGACGAGGAGATCGGCCGCGGGGCGGATCTCTTCGACGTGAAGGGGTTCGGGGCGGACATCGCCTACACGGTCGACGGCGGGGCGCTGGGCGAGCTGGAGTACGAGTGCTTCAACGCCGCGACCTGCAAAGTGACCGTGACCGGCGTGAACATCCACCCCGGCAGCGCGAAGAACCAGATGAAGAACGCGAGCCTGATCGCCATGGAGTTCGCCGGCATGCTGCCGCCCTGGGAGCGGCCGGAGCATACGGAGAAGTACGAGGGTTTCTATCACCTGACGGATATGCGGGGAGACGAGGAGCTGGCGGAGCTGGTCTACATCATCCGGGACCACGACCTGAAGATCCTGGAGCGGCGGGAGGAAACCGCCCGCCGGGCCGCGGAGTTCCTGAACGCGAAGTACGGCGGGGGAACCGTGAAGGTCGAATTCCGGGAATCCTACCGGAACATGAAGGAGATCATCGAGGCGAACCCCGGAATCCTTGACCGGGCGAAGGCCGCCTTCCGCGCCTGCGGCGTGGAACCGCTGGTGATCCCGATCCGGGGCGGAACGGACGGCGCCAGGCTGTCCTACATGGGGCTCCCGTGTCCGAACCTGTCGACCGGAGGATACAACTTCCACGGCCGCAAGGAGCTGATCCCGGTCCAGGCCATGGAGAAGATGGTCGAGGTGCTCCGGACGCTGACGACGGAGGCCTGAACCGGAAACGGAAAACAAAAACGCCGCGCGCTCCGGAAGGAGCGCGCGGCATTTTGTTCACTCGCCGCGTCAGGCGGCCTCGGCGTGAAGCTTCCTGAACTTGTCGGACTTGCCGTCCAGCATGCTGAAGGAAGACTCGTCGGGGATGTCCCGCATACCGGAATCGATATAGTTGCGCAGGACGCCGACCAGGACAAAGGGGCGGATAAACACGGAGTGGATGATCAGCCACACGATCAGCCCGCCGATTCCCGCGGAGATCCACATCAGGGAGGCCGGATCGGACAGATAGGCCTGAACGGAGCTTTCGGCGGCGGCGCTGCCGGACGCGAACTCCGCGGCCAGCCGGGCGAACAGATCCGGGAAACCGGCGGCCACCGCGTGGAAGATCAGCGTAAAGGTTCCGCCGATCAGGGCCAGGGAGGCGAGACCCATGCCGAACACCCGGCCCATGTTCCGGGCCAGCGTTTTGCCGTGCCTGAAGAACAGCACCGCGCCTTCGCAGGTCGCCTTGCCGGCCTTGACTTCCTTCCGGTAGAACACCCAGCCCAGGCAGCAGTCGCACAGATACGCCACAACCACCTGAATCGCGGTGGAAATCGCGCTCGCGATCGTATTTCCGGTATCGCCTCCGACCTTTTCGCCGATGGAGGTGATCGCCCGGCCGATCTGGCTGAAGATACCGCGGATCACCCGGGTCGCCGCGAAGAACAGGGCGACGGTCGCGAACCGCTCGCGGACGACCTTCTTCCCTTCGCCGATCACGTCCTCAGGCAGATCCTCCCCGGACACCGCGCGGGTCATCATGGCGATCTGTCCGGCCTTGTAGGTGTAGGACATGAAGCGCAGGACGTACCACAGGCCGATGAGCGCGATGATCCCGCCGACGGCCAGCCCGATCAGGCCCTTGTCCGAGGTTTTCTCAGCGATCCAGAACGCCGCGCCGGTCAGAACGACGGCTCCCAGGACGGCCAGAATGTCCCACAGCATCCGGCGGACGGAAAACCCGAGCGTTTTTTTGTAAATTTCAGTGTTCGTCATAGTCTGGTTCCTCCGGCTTCTTCTCCGAATTTTCAGCGTTTCTCAGTCTCCCGCGCCGCCCGTCAGTTCGGCACGTAGATGTAATGTCCGCTGATGATGAAGCTGCGGTTCTTGATCTGGGGATTGAGCGTCAGCAGACGGTTCACGGAGGTGTTGTGGGTCTTCGCGATCGAGGTCAGCGTATCGCCGTGCACGATCTTATAGACGTCGCAGCCATTCTTTGCTCTGGGCTTTCTTTCGAATCCGCCGTCGTCGTTGCCGCCGGTCACGCCCTCGAGCTCCTCAGGATTCAGTTCCTTCATGGTTTCCATTTCTATTTCCTCCCTGTCTTTGATTTATCTTTATGGAAAGCGCCTCAGCGCGTTCCCGTAAATTCATACGCACCCGGAAGCCGGGCGGCAGTAAAAAATCCGCCCCGCCGCCGTCTTTTTTTTCGCGGATTTCCGCGTCCCTTTCCGGAAATCCGCCTCCGGCCGGAAAAACCGGCGGTTCCGCTTTGGATCCGCGCCGTTCCGTGGTATACTCTGTCCGGGGGAGCGGCCGGGCGGAAAATCCTCCGGGCGGCTCCGGACGAAAAAAGCACGGGGCGGGAAAACATGCGGAACGAAGACATCATCGGGGAAGCCGCGGAATACGTCCGGGAACTGTTTCAGGGAAACAGCGACGGGCACGGCTTCGAACACACCATGCGGGTATACCGGACGGCCATGCTGATCGCGGACAGCGAGCCGGAGTGCGACCGGACCGTCGCCGCGCTGGCCGCGCTGCTGCACGACGCGGACGACCGCAAGCTGTTCAGCACGGAGAACAATGCCAACGCCCGGGCGTTCCTGGACACGCGCGTGGATCCGGAAACGGCGGAACGCGTCTGCGCGGCGGTCAACGCCGTCTCCTTCAGCAAAAACCGGGGAAAAACGCCGGAGACGCCCGAAGGCCGGATCGTTCAGGACGCGGACCGGCTGGACGCGATCGGGGCGGTGGGAATCGCCCGGACCTTCGCCTACGGCGGAAAGCACGAGCGGACGCCCGAGGCGTCGATCGCGCATTTTTACGAAAAACTGCTCCTCCTGAAGGATATGATGAACACCCCCGCGGCGAAGCGGATGGCCGAAAGCCGCCACGCGTTCATGGAAAGCTTCCTGCGGGAGTGGGAGGAGGAGACCGGTCAGGACAGCAGGCCGGCGTCC
>ONXY01000252.1 GCA_900321945.1 uncultured Eubacteriales bacterium
ATTCGAACCCCCGGTACCTTTCGGTATCACTGGTTTTCAAGACCAGCGCCTTCAACCGCTCGGCCATCGCTCCAGGTTCAACCAGCATCGAATATATTACCATGGGTTGGGGCAGGCGTCAAGAGGAAAATTGCGCGCCGGGCGGGAATCTGGTATACTCTGAATCAGCAGGGAAGAGACCGGGAATGCAGCGACGGCGGCGAAGACCGCGGAAACAGCGCGGCGTTTCCGGGCGGAACGGCCGGATGAACGAAAGCGGAAAAGGAGCATGGACAAAGGATGAAGTGGGTTATCGGATCGGACATTCACGGGGCGGCGGAATACTGCCGGCAGTTTCTGGAGGCCTGCGACAGGGAAGGGGCGGAGAGGATCCTGCTGCTGGGGGATATCCTCTACCACGGGCCGCGGAACGACCTGCCGGAGGCGTACGACCCGAAGCGGGTTATCGCCATGCTGAATCCCCGGAAGGACCGGATTCTCTGCGTGCGGGGGAACTGCGACACGGAAGTGGACCAGATGGTGCTGGAATTCCCGATCATGGCGGAATACGCGTATCTCTGCGCGGAGGGCGTTTCGGTTTTCGCGACGCACGGGCATCATTTCAACACGAAAAACCCGCCGCCCCTCCGGAAGGGGGAATTCCTGCTGCACGGGCACACGCACGTGCCGGCCTGGGAACAGAGAGAAGGATATACGTACCTGAATCCGGGATCGACGTCCATTCCGAAGGAAGGATCCCCCCGCGGCTATATGACGCTGGAGGACGGAATTTTCCGGTGGAAAAAGCTGGACGGAACCGTGTATCACACGCTCTGATTCCGCTTGTCAAAAAGATTGATCTTTCTTATAATAAACCCATGAGAACGGAATAATCCGGCAGCGAAAGGAGAGAAACGTCATGACGGAAGAGACTTTACGGCAGCAGAATCCGTTCCGGCTTGGATTCGGGCTGATGCGGCTTCCCAAGAACGCGGACGGAAGCATCGACATCCCGCAGGTCTGCGAAATGGCGGACCTGTTTATCGCCGCGGGCGGAACCTATTTTGACACGGCGTACGTTTACGACAACGGAGACAGCGAGGCCGCGTTCAAAGCGGCGGTGGCGGACAGGCATCCCCGGACGGCCTATACCCTGGCCACCAAGCTGAACGCCTCGAGAAGCGCGGACGAGGAGAGCGCGAAACAGCAGTTTTACACCAGCCTGGAGCGGACCGGCGCCGGTTATTTCGACTATTACCTGCTGCACGCGATTCAGCGGACGAATATTCAGAAATACGACGATTTCCATATCTGGGAATTCGCGGCGGAAAAGAAAAAGGAGGGCCTGATCAGGCGGTACGGCTTCTCCTTCCACGCGGATCCGGAGCTGCTGGAGGAGCTGCTGGCGAAGCACCCGGAGGTGGATTTCGTACAGCTGCAGATCAACTACGCGGACTGGGAGAACCCGGGCGTCGCGTCCAGGAGGAATCTGGAGATCTGCCGGGCGCACGGGAAGCCGGTCGTTATCATGGAGCCCGTGAAGGGCGGAATCCTGGCGGACCCGATTCCCGAAGTGAAGAAGATTCTGGACGCGGCGGGCGGAGAACGCTCCTACGCCAGCTGGGCCCTGCGGTTCGCAGCGGGCCTGGACGGGATTCTGGCCGTGCTCAGCGGCATGAGCAGCACGGCGCAGATGGAGGACAATCTGCGCACCATGACGCCGTTCAGGCCTCTGGACGAAGCGGAGCGGGAGGCGGTCCGGAAGGCGCAGGAGGCGCTGAACGAGGATAAGACGATCGCCTGCACCGGATGCCGTTACTGCACGGAGGGATGCCCCATGGGGATTCCGATCCCGGATATTTTCACCGTGGCCAACCGCCGGAAGGGGAGTCCGCACTTCCGGACGGTCCGGGAATACGACATCGTCACGCAGGGGAAGGGGAGGGCCGCCGACTGCGTTCAGTGCGGCCAGTGCGAATCCGCCTGTCCGCAGCATCTGCCGATCATACGCCTGCTGAAGGAATGCGACGAGCTGTTCCGATAACAGAAAACGAGCTCCGGGCCGGAAGGCCCG
>ONXY01000546.1 GCA_900321945.1 uncultured Eubacteriales bacterium
CGCAGGCTGAAGGAGTCGCGCGCCGCCCTCGTATTTTTCCTGCTGAGCTCTGTGATCGGCGCGCTGATTCAGATTCCGAACGCCGGACTCTCCCGGATTTTTCTGGACAAAATGCTCACCGGGAAAGAGCCGTCCTGGTATATTCCGTTCCTGATCGGTTTCGCAGCCCTGGCGGTCATTCAGCTGGTCGCCGCCTGGATCCGGGCGATTTACGCGCTTGCCATGCGGGGCAAAATGGCGGTTACGGGAAGCTCCGCCTATATGTGGAAGGTGCTGCGCCTGCCGATGGAGTTCTTCAGCCAGCGCATGGCCGGGGATATCCAGATGCGGCAGAGCGCAAACAGCCAGATTGCGAACGAAATTGTCGACACGATCGCGCCGACGGCCGTAAACACGGTGATGATGGTGTTCTATCTCGTCGTCATGATCCGCTATTCCTGGCTCCTGACGCTGATCGGCGTGGCTTCGATCCTGCTTCAGATCCTGTCTTCCAGGCTGATCTCCAAAAAGCGAATCAACATCACCCGCGTGATAGCTCGCGACAGGGCCAAGCTCTCCGCGGCGACCTCCTCGGCGATGGAAATGATCGAAACCATCAAAGCCAGCGGGGCGGAGAACGGATATTTTGAAAGATGGGCGGGGTATCAGGCCTCGGTCAACACCCAGAACAACCGCTTTCAGGAGCTGAGCCAGTACCTGGGCATGATCCCCGGAATCCTCACCGGGCTGACGAACGCCGCGGTCCTGCTGCTGGGAATCCGGCTGACGATGACGGGCAGTTTCACCGCCGGCATGATCATGGCTTTCCAGGGGCTGCTTTCTTCCTTCATGTCGCCGGCGTTTTCGCTGATCGGATCGAGTCAGAGACTCCAGGAGATGCAGACGGATATCGAACGCATCGAGGACGTTCTGCAGTATCCGGACGACGTGATGCTGGAGAACGTCTCCGATCCGTCCCGGCCGGCGGAAAAGGAATACGCCAAGCTCAGCGGCAGTCTCAGCATGCGGCACGTCACCTTCGGCTATTCTCCCCTGGACGCGCCGCTGATCGAGGACTTCAGTCTGGAGCTGGAGCCCGGGAAGCGCGTCGCGTTCGTCGGCGCTTCCGGCTGCGGCAAATCCACGCTGGCCAAGCTGATTTCCGGCCTTTATCAGCCGTGGAGCGGCGAAATCCTTCTGGACGGAATCCCGCTCCGGGAGATCGACCGCGACGTGTTCACGAGCTCCGTGGCCGTCGTGGATCAGGATATCATCCTGTTTGAGGACAGCATCGCCGGCAATATCCGGATGTGGGACAGCTCCATCGAGGATTACGAGATCATCCTTGCCGCCCGCGACGCGCAGATCCACGAGGACATCATGCACCGCCCGGGCGGGTATCAGTATCAGATCACCGAAGGCGGCCGGGATTTCTCCGGCGGGCAGCGCCAGCGGCTTGAGATCGCCCGGGTGCTGGCTCAGGATCCGAGGCTGATCATCATGGACGAGGCGACCTCCGCGCTGGATGCCCGCACGGAATACGACGTCGTGCGCTCGGTCAGGGACCGGGGAATCTCGTGCATCGTGATCGCGCACCGTCTTTCCACGATTCGCGACAGCGACGAGATTATCGTCCTGGACCACGGCAAGGTGGTCGAGCGCGGAACCCACGAGCAGCTTATGGCCCATGACGGCGCCTACAGGACGCTGGTCACCAGCGAGTAAGAGAGGAGGGAATCGAAGTGGGCATTTATGACGAGCAGATCCGCGCGCGGAAAAGCTCGGATCAGGAAAATTTCGTCGATTCCATCTATCAGATCGCCGGCGCGGTCATGGGCAGAAGCATCAGCGAAGCCCTGAACGACGACCGTATCGTGACCACGGACGCCGTCGGCGACATCCTGAAGCATTATCATCTGAAAGCGCGGGAGGTTCCTGAGGAAATCCGGGACATGAACGAGGTCCTGGATTATCTGACCCGGCCCCACGGCATCATGCGGCGTACGGTGACCCTGGACGACGAATGGGACCGGAAAGCCGGCGGCGCCATGCTGGGCGTCCGGAAGGACGACGGCAGGGTCGTGGCGCTGATCCCTCTCGGCGCGGCGCATTACTGGTTTTTCGACCACAAAACCGGGAAGCGGGTCGTCGTCAACCGGAAAAACCGGGATCTGCTGGAACGGGAAGCGATCCTGTTCTATAAACCGTTCCCGCTGAAGAAGATGACGATCGGCAGCCTGATCCGGTACGTAGCCGGCCAGATCGCTGTTTCGGATCTCGTCTATCTGATTCTCGCGGCGCTCGCGGTGACCGGAACCGGCATGATGCTGCCGTGGATCAACAACCGGCTGTTCTCCGACGTGCTTGCTTCCGGAAGCATGCGCGTGCTGCTTGGCGCGGGAATCTTTCTGATCTGCGCCACCCTCGCAGGCGTAGTGTTTTCCTCCCTGAAATCGCTGCTGTCCACCCGGATCAGCATCAAGCTGAACGTGAACGTCTTTTCCGCGACGATGATGCGTATTCTTTCGCTGCCCGTGAACTTCTTCCGGGATTACAGCGCCGGCGAGCTCAGCAGCCGGGCGGGATATATGACCACCCTCTGCAATCAGATGGTCGACGCGGTCCTTTCCACAGGCCTGTCGGCGGTGCTGTCCCTGGCCTATATTTCCCAGCTTCTGACGTACGCCCCGTCGCTGACCGTTCCCGCGCTGACGGTGACCCTGCTGACGCTGGTAGTGGCGGTCGCGACCGTTCTCATTCAGACGAAGGTCACCCGGCAGCAGATGCTGCTTTCCGCCAAAGAAAACGGAATGAGCTACTCCCTCATCACGGGGATCCAGAAGATCCGGCTGTCCGGCGCGGAGAAGCGCGCTTTCGCCCGCTGGGGAAAACTGTACGCGAAGCAGGCGGAACTGCTGTACAATCCTCCGTTTTTTCTCAGAATCAGCTCTGTGGTGACGCTGGCGGTCTCCCTGGCCGGAACGCTCGTGATCTATGACACGGCCATCCGGAACGGCGTCTCGGTCGCGGAATACTACAGCTTCAACGCGGCGTACGGCGCCGTCAGCAGCGCGTTCACGGCGATCGCCGGGATCGCCGCGACGATCGCCAATATCACACCGATCCTGAATATGGTGAAACCCATTCTGGAAGCCGAACCCGAAGTGGCAGAAGACAAGCTCGTTCTCACCCGTGTTTCCGGCGAAATCGAACTGAATAACGTCACGTTCCGGTACACGGAGTCCCAGCCGCCGGTTCTCGACGACCTGAGCCTCCGGATTCTTCCCGGCCAGTACGTGGCGGTCGTCGGCAAAACCGGCTGCGGCAAGTCCACCCTGATCCGCGTCATGCTCGGCTTCGAAACGCCGCAGCGCGGGTCCGTCTATTACGACGGTCACGACCTGAAGAGCGTCGACCTTCGTTCCCTCCGCCGGAAAATCGGCTCTGTCATGCAGAACGGGAAACTGTTCAGCGGCAGCATCTATTCCAACATCGTGGTCGCCGCTCCGTGGCTGACGATGGCGGACGCCTGGGAGGCGGCGGAAATCGCCGGCATCGCCGACGACATCCGCCGGATGCCGATGAAGATGCATACCATGATCTCTGAAGGGCAGGGGGGCATTTCCGGCGGTCAGCGCCAGCGGATTATGATCGCGCGCGCCGTCGCGCCGAAGCCGAAAATCCTGTTCTTCGACGAGGCGACCAGCGCCCTGGACAACGTGACGCAGAAGAAGATTTCGGAAGCGATGGACAACATGAAGTGCACCCGGATCGTCATTGCCCACCGCCTGTCCACCATTCGCCAGTGCGACCGGATCATCGTTCTCGACGGCGGAAAGATCATTGAGGACGGCACCTACGAAGAGCTGATCGCCCGGAACGGCTTCTTCGCCGATCTTGTCGCCCGCCAGCAGGTGGACGAGACGGCGCCGGAACCGCAATAATCCCGCGGCGCCGCTGTTGCTCTTTCCCTTCGCGCCGTGTATACTTGAAAGCTGTCAGTTCCGCGGCCGGCTGTGCGGCCCGGCCGCGGAACTGACGGAGAAACCGGAACCCGCCGCGCAATTTCCCGATACAGAGGAGGAAGACCCGGATGTCAGAACGGAAAAACGACAACCGTGCCCAGGAAGTGGAACGGAATCTGCTCGACGTCAGCCGCCTGAACGACGAACAGCTTTTTGAGAAGTATCAGACGGAGCCGGACGGCCTGAATCAGGTGGAAGCCGCCGAGCGGCTGGAGGAATACGGCCGGAACATCATCGACGTCAGCAGCGAGAACAGCCTGCTCAGCCGGATCAAGGACGCCGTCATCAACCCCTTCAACATCGTTCTGATGATCGTCGCGGTCGTCACGCTCTTTACGGACGTGATCCTGTCGGACGAGCCGAACCCTGCCACCTTTATCATGCTGGTGCTGGTCATCATCATCTCCGGCGTCATCGCCTTCGTCCAATCCGAAAAATCCAACAGCGCCGCCCAAAAGCTGCAGAAGATGATCGCCAACAAAATCGACGTCATCCGCAACGGCAGCGTC
>ONXY01000509.1 GCA_900321945.1 uncultured Eubacteriales bacterium
CCGTGGGCGAGGGCGCCAACATGCCCTCCACCCTGGAAGCCACCGCGGCCTTCCAGAAGGCCGGCGTCCTCTTCGCGCCCGGCAAGGCGGCCAACGCCGGCGGCGTCGCGACCTCCGCTCTGGAGATGAGCCAGAACAGCCAGCGGCTGTCCTGGACCTTCGACGAGGTGGACGCGAAGCTGAAGGGCATCATGGAGAATATCTTCGCCGCGATCGACAGCGCCGCGGAGGAGTACGGCGCGAAGGACAACTACGTCGTCGGCGCCAACATCGCGGGCTTCCTGAAGGTTGCGGACGCCATGCTGGCTCACGGCTGCGTGTAATCCCCCCCAAAGCCTTTTTGCCCCGCTTTCCCGTACGGAAAGCGGGGATTTTTACGTTCCCGGGGATTCGCGGGAAAGGGTTGACAGAACCGGAAAACGGAACTATAATCATAATACCCCAGGGGGGTATATGGAGGGAGCGCGAATGGATAAGAAACAGTGTCCGGCCTGCGGGCGGCGGACGGAGAGGTCCGACGAACAGAAAAAGAAGCTGGCGAACCGGCTGAGCCGGATCGAGGGCCAGATCCGCGGGATCCGGAAGATGGTGGACGAGGACGCCTACTGCAACGACGTGCTGGTCCAGTCCGCCGCGGCGCTGGCGGCGCTCCGGGCCTTCAACCGGGAGCTGCTCCGCTCCCATCTGAACCACTGCGTGGTGCGGGATATCCGGGAGGGCAGGCCCGAGGTGGTCGAGGAACTGATGGGCACGCTGGAAAAGCTGATGTAACCGGACATTTCTCACCTGCCGATAAGGGGCAGGGGGACGGGTCCGCGAAGACGGGAGAAAACGATGGAACAGTATCAGGTGACCGGGATGAGCTGCGCGGCCTGCAGCGCGAGGGTGGAAAAGGCCGTAAGCGGCGTGCCCGGCGTGACGGAATGCTCGGTTTCCCTGCTGACGAACTCCATGGGCGTGGAGGGGACGGCGGCGCCGGAGGAGATCATCCGCGCGGTGGAAAAGGCCGGATACGGCGCGAGCCTGAAGGGAAGCCGGACCGCTCAGCCCGCGGAGACGGGAGAGGACGCGCTGAGGGATACGGAGACGCCGAAGCTCCGGAAAAGGCTGCTGGCCTCCCTCGGATTTCTGCTGGTTCTGATGTATTTTTCGATGGGCGCCCATATGTGGGGCTGGCCCGTTCCCGCGGCGATGAAGGGAAACCATGTGGCGATGGGCCTGCTGCAGCTGCTGCTGAGCGCGGCGGTGATGGTGATCAATCAGAAGTTCTTCATTTCCGGCGCGAAGGGGCTGCTGAACCGGGCGCCGAACATGGACACGCTGGTGGCCATGGGCTCGGGGGTGTCCTTTCTCTGGAGCACGGCTGTGCTGTTCCGGATGACCGGCGCGCAGGTCCGCGGGGACGCGGCGGCGGTCATGGAATACATGAATCAGCTCTATTTTGAGTCCGCGGCCATGATCCTGACCCTGATCACCGTCGGCAAGATGCTGGAGGCGCGCAGCAAGGGAAAGACGACGGACGCGCTGAAAAGCCTGATGAAGCTGGCGCCGAAGACCGCCGTGGTGCTGAAGGACGGGCGGGAGGTCACGGTTCCGGTCGCGCAGGTGCGGACCGGGGACGTTTTTGTGGTTCGTCCGGGGGAGAACCTGCCGGTGGACGGCGTGGTGATCTCCGGCGGCGGATCGGTGGACGAGTCGGCCCTGACCGGGGAGAGCATTCCCGTGGACAAGGCGGAGGGGGATCCGGTCTCCGCGGCGACGGTCAACCGCAGCGGCTTCCTGACCTGCCGGGCGACGAGGGTCGGGGAGGATACCACGCTGAGCCAGATTATCCGGATGGTTTCGGACGCGGCCGCCACCAAGGCGCCGATCGCGAAGATCGCGGACCGGGTCAGCGGCGTGTTCGTCCCGGCGGTGCTGGGTATCGCGGCGGTGACGGCGGCGGCCTGGCTGCTGGCCGGGCAGAGCGCGGCCTTCGCCCTGGCCCGGGGCATCTCCGTGCTGGTGATCTCCTGCCCCTGCGCCCTCGGCCTGGCCACCCCGGTGGCCATCATGGTGGGGAGCGGCCTTGGGGCAAAGAACGGCATTCTCTTCAAGACAGCCGTTTCCCTGGAAGAGACGGGAAAAGCGCAGATCATCGCGCTGGACAAGACGGGCACGATTACCCGGGGCGAGCCGAGGGCGACGGATCTGCGGCCGGCGGAGGGCGTGACGGAGGACGAGCTGCTGGAGGCTGCCGTGGCGCTGGAGAGCCGGTCCGAACACCCGCTGGCCCGGGCGGTGGTTCTCTGCGGGGAGGAGAAGGGCCTGAAGCCGGCGGAGGTCAGCGGTTTTAAAGCTCTGCCGGGGAACGGGCTGCAGGCCGTGCTGGACGGTGAGACGCTGCTCGGCGGCAGCCTGAAATATACCGGCGGCCTGATCTCCCTGCCGGATGAGATGAAGCGGGAAGCGGATCGCCTTTCCGGAGAGGGGAAGACGCCGCTGGTGTTCCTGAAGGGAAAGCGGCTGCTGGGCATGATCGCCGTGGCGGACACGATCCGGGAGGACAGTCCGGAGGCG
>ONXY01000329.1 GCA_900321945.1 uncultured Eubacteriales bacterium
AAGCCCGCCTTCAGCGCCATGCCGCAGATGATGCCGCCCAGGCTTGTCACCGCGCCGACGGAAAGATCCAGTCCCTGCGACGCCAGCAGGAAGGTCAGGGGCATCGCGACCATAAAGGAGAAACTGGCTGTGCGCATGATATCGAGAATATTCCTGTGCACAAAAAAGTTCGGATTTACAAAGGCCACCACTATCAGCAGCAGTGCCAGCGGGAGCAGGGCGCCCAGTTCGTTTTTGCTGAGCAGGGCCCTGAGAAGGCCTTTGCCGTTTTGTTTTTCCTTGCTCATCGGAATGTTCCTTTCTTGTCCCCGTTGGATTACAGGCCGGGCGTCCGGTTCGCGGCGCGGTCGTCGTCCCTGCCGGACGCCGGTCTGTCAGGGGTTCCCCGGTTTACGGCAGAACCGACGGGCAGCGGGAAAACCGGCTGCCCGTCTTCCGTTCCGCCATAACCGGCTGATGCCCGGATTACAGCTTTACCCGGCTGAGATCAGGCTCCCATATCGAGGCCCATCTCCTCAACCCAGGCGTCAATGTCGTCAGGCATGATGATGGCGGTACCGGAGTCCGTGTTGGCGGGGATCTCCTTGCCGTTGCGCAGGTCGTTGGCCAGCATGACCGCGTCGTGGCCCATCTTGTACCACATCTGGGCAACGGTGGCGGCCATGGTGCCCTGCTGCATGCAGCGCAGATTCTCGACCGCGTCATCAATACCGATTACCGTGAACTGGCCCTGCAGGCCCTCGGATTCCACATAGGTGGAAGCGCCCAGGCCGGCATAGCAGTCGAAGGATACGAAGCAGTTGGTCTGGGGATTGGCCAGGCAGATAGCGGCCAGCTTGTCCTGAGAGATCTGGGCGGAGGAGTTGCATTCCTCACGGCGCACAACCTCAGCATCGGGGCGGAGCTCCTTGAGCCGCTCCTCAAAAGCGTCGACCTGGCTGGTCTGGCCGGTGTGGGCCAGGATCGTCTGCATCGTGGCGACGTGGATTTCCTTGTCGCCCATGCACTGCACCAGCGCTTCGGCGATCGTGCGGCCCAGGTTGATGTTGTCAGTACCGATCAGGTAAGGAATGTGGGGATCCGTCAGGCCGATGCCGACCATGGTGATGCCCTGGTCCACGGCCTTCTGCAGGATATCCGCCATGGCGTCGTTATCGGTGACGCAGGGGATCATGACATCGGCGCCGTTGCTGATCGCCGTGTCATGCAGGTTGAACAGTTCAGACATGTTGTTGTCCGTCGTGGGGCAGAGGTACTGGCCTTCCCAGCCGAGTTCCTCACAGGCCGCGTAGAAGCCCTTCTGATACTGGCCCCAGGCGGGACCGCCGCTCATGACGCCGAAGGAATAGCACTTTACCTTATCACCCTCCGCGATGCCTGCCTGGCAGATACAGAGCAGCATAACCAGCGCGATTATTATTGATACGATCTTTTTCATTTTCTTCAATCTCCTTCTGAATCATTGTGTTTTGCCGATGCTCCTGTGTTGTATCAAAAGCTGCATAACCCCGATCCTTCGGTATTGAATCCCCGGCGTATCCCCCCTTTTTTCTCCGCGGAACCGCTCCGCCGCCTGTCGTGATCCTGCCGCTGCCGCGGTCAGGTTATATGTCCTGTCCGGAATACCATGTGTTCACCTCATCGGTAATCTGCGTTCCTCCCAGGCTGCCGAAGGCATCCAGCCAGGCCGCAAATCCCGCGTCCACCGTGTTCTCCCCGATAATGATCCTGGTAAATGCCAGCAGCTGCTCATCCCGGATGGTGCCCCAGTGGTCCTGCATGAAAGTGCTCTGGGCGCCGTAGAACGGTTCATAGAACAGCAGCCCCCTCTCCTGGGCCTGGCTGGCTATCTCCATCGCGATCCCGTTCCGCTCCGCGGAATTGCCGAACATCAGCGACCACTCATACGAGAACTCCCCGTGGAGTTTCTCCCAGTAGGCCATGGCGTTGAAATGCAGCCGGGCCGTATCGCCGCTGCGATAGGCTTCCTGAATCATCCTGTAGGCGTTGATGTTCTCCCAGGCGCTGCAGCAGACATGTACCGGAGACAGCATCCAGGAGGCGTTTTCGTCATAGATCCACCATCCGGAATCTGCTCCGTACCAGGAATAATCCGCCATGGCAAACAGCTTGAAAACGATCTCCGGATAGGGGCATTTCCGGCTCACAGCGACCCATCCGTGCCCATAGGGCTGCAGGCACTGACGGATCGCGGGTGCATCCGCGGAGACCTTCGGAAGCTCTATGCACATCCAGTCCGCCTCCGGATCCTTTTCCCTCGCGTCGCCCCAGCTCATGCCCAGCCAGTGGGCACCGTACACAATGCCGCACCGGCCGTTGACCGCATACTCAAGCATGTCGCTGTTGTCCTTGGTGAAAAACTCCCTGTCCAGGTACCCGTCCGCATACAGGCCTGCCAGGAAGCGCAGCGCTTCCCGCGCCTCACCGGTCGTTCCGCCCCAGAGCAGCCGGCTGCCGTCCTGCTCCCAGTATTCCGGATAAGCGCCAAAGGCAGCGAAGATTCCCCGCGTCGTGTAGAACAGGTCCTTGTCGATTCCCAGGCCAACCGTATCCTTCTTCCCGTTCCCGTCAAAATCCGCCGCCATGAACGCATCCATCACGGCCTTCAGTTCCTCCAGGGTCGCGGGAGCTTCCAGCTTCAGCCGTTCCAGCCAGTCCCGGCGGATCCAGAGGTAGGAAACCAGGTCCGTGTCGGAAAGGCCCGCCGGGATCCCGTACAGCCGGTCCCCGAAGGTCGCCATCTTCAGCAGATAGCCCCCGTCTGATTCCCAGCTGACCTTGTCCATTCTGGTAGCATATTGCTCATACAGTTCCGACAGGTCCCAGATCTTTCCGGATTC
>ONXY01000230.1 GCA_900321945.1 uncultured Eubacteriales bacterium
ACGTAAAGAACAGTGAATTGTCACCTTGTCATTGGGCTTTATCCCCGCGCCTTTCAGAAAATCAAATATATCCTGTTTCGTGATCAATTTGTCCACATCCTGTCCGGCTGTTTCCGACAGCCCTGTTTTTGCTCCGTTATACAGCGGTCTTCCTTCTCCGTCACGTCTTCACAGGGACAGTCGGGGTACTCGCCGCAGTTTGGTTTTCCGGTTCCGGCAATGGACGATGCCGCGGTATTCCGCGCAGAACCGGGGCCTGTGACCGTCAGGGCAGCTGAGTCTCTGACAGGGATCCTCCTCCGTCAGTGTCTGAGCGCATAATAGGCGGCTGCCCGGTCCGTATGAAGCCGCTGGTTCACCCCTGAACGTCCTTCTTCTCTCCGCTCAGTTCCGCTCCCATCCGGAAGGCTTCCGCCAGATCCAGCGGAAACTGCTTCTCACGCATTTCTCTTTTATGGTCTTCATTGAATCCGGCCATATTATACCTGCTGTAATCCTTTACCTGCAGGGTATCGCAGCAGGCGTACACTTTCACCGACCCGTTCAGCGCCTTGAAGGCCTGCTCGATTTCCTTCGCTTTCTTCCTGTACGCAAGATTGTAATAGGCCTTCGTGGCGTTCATGGTCAGGATGATCCCCACGTTGACCCTGCCGGTGAAGTAGTTTGAATAATCGTCGTAGGACAGCGCGCAGAAGTGCAGCCTTTCGATCAGTCCGTGCACCTGGCTGGTTACGTCCCCCAGATAAATCGGGGAGCCGATAATCATCGCGTCGGACGCGAAGATGCGGTCGATTACCGGGGACAGATCATCCTTCCAGAAGCATCTGCACCGTTCGGCGTCTTTCCGCTTGCAGGCGAGGCATGACCTGCAGCCGGTATAGGAAAGGTCAAACAGATCGATATACTCCGTTTCGGCGCCGGCCGACTCCGCACCTTTTTGCGCTTCTCTCAGCATCATCGCCGTATTCCAGTTTTTTCTGGGACTTCCGTTCAGAATGATCGTTTTCATATGATTCTCTCTTTTCCTTTCACAGGCGGATTATCCTTTACAGCCAAAGCGGTATTCCCGGCCGGCTTCCGTTTCCGCTGCTCCTGGCTTAAATTCCCGCTGCCATTATAATTCCGCCGTAGTCTGGCGGCAAGAGTTTTTCCATTCAACATGAAAGGCTCCCTTCATGCGACAGTTTTCTGTTTCTGTCTTTCATGAAGGGAGCCGGCATATGATCCGGGGCAGCTCCTGACCCGCGTCGATCCCGCCCAGTTTTTCTGATAATACCGGGCGGGCGCTGAAACGGGTCGACCGGAACGCTTCGGTTTCCTTTTATTTCCCCGATATCACGATCCCGCTGCAGGCCATCCAGGGCAGCACGGTGGTTCCGTCACAGACCTGTTCCCGGGATACAGCGGCGACGTTTTTGAATACCTGTTCCAGATTGCCGTTAATCATGGTTTCGGTCACAGCGCCGGCGATTCTGCCGTTTTCCACGTAGAAGCTGTTTTTGGCCACGCCGGAAAACTCGCCGTTGGCCCCCGGCTGACCGCCGGAGAAGCCGCCCACGATGAGTCCCTTGTCCACGGACGCGATCATGTCGGCCAGCGCGGTGTCCCCGTTTTCGACGACGACGGCGAAGCCGGAGTTCTTGACGACGGGCCTTCCCGTCTTTCTGGCGGCGTACAGGTTCAGCAGGAAGCAGTTGAGCACGCCCTTCTCAATGACGGTCACGTTTTCGGCCCTGTAGCCGTCGCCCGTGAAAGGCTGCAGCGCGGCGATGCGGCTGTCCTCGGCCTTCAGGCTCACCGTGATCTTTTCGCTGGCCACCTGCTGCCCCGTCTTCTCCAGCCACTGGCTGGTTCCGTCCATGACGACGCCGCTCATGATGTAGTTGCTGGCCAGCATGTACAGGAACTGTCCCAGACAGTCCGGGGTAAAGATTACAGTACCCTCGAATTTGCCCGGCAGAGGCACGCTGCCGAGGCTCTTCTCGGTCGCCTCCAGATGCTGTCTTACGCATCCCTGGTCGATCATGGGCGTATCCAGGTCTCTGGTGCAGAAGCCGGCGTAATCCAGGCCGGTATTCTTCTCCCCGTCGGATCCGGACATTTCGATGCCCACGCTGTACAGGCCGCTGCGGTTCTCGAACCGGGTTCCGTTTGAGTTGACGTAGTATACGTGGCTGACGGTATGATCGCCGATCAGCGTCATCAGGTTCACTTTGGGATATTCTTCGGCGATCGTGTCCGTCATGGCTTTCAGACAGTCGTAAAACCGGGGCATATCGGCCTCGAGGCAGGCGGACTGAAACGCCTCCGGATCCTGCTTTTCGGCGATCGCGTTGGCTTCGTCCGGCATGGAGGATTCCGCGCCGGATACCGCGTCCGATACCGCCTTTTCCAGTCCCTCGTCGCTGAGGTCGTTTCCGGAAGCGGATCCTTTCCTGCCGTCCAGAATCACGGTGACGGACACGCTGTTGTTAAAAGTGGTGCGGAACAGGTTGAAATCCGCCTTTTCGGTATTCAGTTCCTGCTTTTCGCTCTCGGATACGCAGTGTTCATACACGCTGACGCCCTTTTCCTTCAGCAGCGCGTCCAGTTTCCGGGAAATCTGCTTAATATCGTACATCTCTTTCCCTCCCTTCCTCAGCGGCCGCCGATAGTGATGCGGCAGCGCATATCCGGACCGCCCATTCCCACGGGCATGGGCTGCTTTTTGCCGCAGAAGCCGCTGGAGCTCCAGACTACGCTGTCGGACAGCATATCCACGGTCCTGAGCATCTCGAAGGCGACTCCGGAAACGGTGGTGTCCAGCAGAGCCTTCCCCAGCCTGCCGTGCTTGATCTCATATCCCAGCGACACGCCGAACATGAATTCGCCGGTCAGATCCGCCTGGCCGTTGGAGCTTTCGATAAGATAATACCCGTCGTCGATGGAGGCGATCATTTCGTCCAGAGTGTTTTTGCCGGGCAGGATGCAGGTGTTCCGCATACGGATCAGCGGCTCGTCGCTGAAGCTCCAGGCCCGCGCGTTGCCGAGGGGCTCCATGCCGAAATGGGCGGCGGTTTCCCGGTTGTTCATGTATCCGGTCAGGATGCCGTCTTTGATCAGCACGGCGTCCTTTGCGATCGTGCCTTCGTCGTCCAGGTACACAGGCAGCGGGGTGGGCCTGCCGAAAGCTTCTCCGGCGAAATCCACCAGACTGACCATTTCGGAGGCCACGGGTTTATGCAGGTTGGGACCTGCCACGCTGCCGCCCAGAACCAGATCGGCTTCCACCGTATGGCCTACGGCTTCATGCGCCAGCATGCCGCCCATCATGCCGCCGAGAATGACGGTTTTGTTTCCCGCTTCGGCGTACACGCCCTCTTTTTTGTTCATGAGGTGCGCGTGCAGCTGATCAATGCCGGAATACACCGCCGAAAGGTC
>ONXY01000233.1 GCA_900321945.1 uncultured Eubacteriales bacterium
CGCAGGCCGGTTTTCCCGTGACCGGCCTTCAGCATCCGGGCCGTGGTTCGGGCGAGAAGATCGTAAACTTCTCTTGAAAGATCCTCCCGTGAGATCCCGCCTTCGCCAATCAGCCGGAGAGCTTTCGTTTCCGCTCCGCTGAAGTGGCAGTAAAGGCCGTTTTCCTCCATACTGCACCCCAGAAGAGAGCGGCTGTTTCCTTCGCGCGCCAGCCTTTCCATCGCGGGGCCGGCCGGGAATTCCATCCCCATCGCGACGCCGATCCGGTCGATCAGCTGTCCGATATGAAGATCCATGCTTCCGCCGATCTGGCTCAGCGTACCGTTCCGGAACCAAAGCAGATCGGTCGTTCCGCCGGAAAGATGGAGCGCCAGATATTCTTCCGCGCGCTCCAGCGGCGTTCCGGCCGACGCCGCACGGATATGTCCGTGCTGATGATCCGTCCGAAAAAAAGGGACATCCATCGCCGCGGAGAGAATTCCGCCGAGCGTATCGCCCACTTCAAAAACCGGCATATACGAATCGGTTCGGTCTCTCGGCGCGCAGCTGGCGCATACGGCGACGACGCGATGTCCTGATATAGCGTTTCGGAATGATTCCGTCATGGATTTCAGCCGTTTCAGATGCTGATAGACCGCGTCGCTCTGGCGCAGGCCCCGCTGTCCGCGCTCCACCGGAAGCAGTTCCCTGAAATTCATCAGAATGCCGCCCTCAACCGAAACGGCGGCGAAAGAAGTACGGTAGTTGCTGGTATCCAGCCCGAGAACGACGTCGCTCATGGTACCGCTTCCAGCTGCCGGAGGATGGTGCCGAGAACACCGTTCACAAACTTTTTGTCATCCGGATCCGAATAACGTTCAGTCAGTTCCAGCGCCTCGGAGATGGAAACGCTGCCGGGGACGTCCTTTTCAAACATCATCTCCCATACGGCAAGGCGCATAATCGTCAGATCCACAAGCGGCATACGCTCGGTTGTCCATCCCTGGGCGGCGGCGGCAATTTTCCCGTCGATCTCCTCCCTGTTCCGCAGGACGCCCTCCAGCACGCGGGAGATATATTCCCGGTCCGCTTCGTTCGGTTCGTTTTTCCCGACACCGCTCACGCCCGGAACTCCGTCCTCCCGGAGTTCGTCGTATACCATCCGCAGCGTATCCTCGCCGCCCTGACCTCCGGATAATTTTTCATAGATCAGCTGCATCGCGGCAGTCCGCGCCGTAATTCTGGACATGTTTTATTCCCCGTCCTCTTCCTCCGCGGACTCCGGTTCCTGTTCCTCCTCAGGATACAGGCTCTCCTGCTCGCGGGCGATTTCCTCCCGGAAATTAATGGGTTTGTCGTTCTTTTCGGGCACCATGCGGTTTACCGTGTCCTTGAAGAACTGCGTTTTGTTTTTGACCGCGCCGATAAAATAGCCCGCGGCGAACAGGGCGGCGATGATCAGAGTTTTCCAGAATCCGACCGTCATAATCAGAACGCCGGTCAGAACAAAGACAATTCCAAGACACAGACCGAAAAGGGGCGTCCCCCGCTCAGGCGTTTTCATTACTCAGGTACCTTCTCTCCTGTCACGATTTTGTCAAACTCGCTGAGGCTTTTCAGAAACTCCGGATCAGCCTGCTCCCCTTCGTTTTTCTCCGCGCAGGCCGTCTCTTCCCCGACGTCCTCATTCGGGTTCTGCGCCGTACCGCTCTGATCCGCGGCGGCCGAGTCCGATCCGGTGCTCTGTACAGGCTCAGCGGCGGCTTCATCCAGCTCAGGAGCATCGGTTTCTCCGCTCAGGGGAGCGGTTTCACCCGTCGCGGACTCCCCGGCCGGCGTTTCGGTTTCAGCGGGGGGCTCGGGTATGATGCACGGTTCCGGCTGAGAGCTGAAAAGTCTCTGATGAAGAGGCCGGTCGTCGTTCTCCTCTTCCGGAACGGGCTGGGTATACGGCGCTTCCTGAGCGGGAGCCGTAACCGCGGGCTCCTCCTCCTGCGCAGGCCGGGCAGACGTTTCCGCAGACTGGACTTCAGTCGCCTGGACCGGAGTCTGTTTTTCATCCGCTTCCTTCAGCAGCGGCTTCGCCGCGGGAGCGGCAATCGCGAACGGAGCGTTCTCCGCGTCCGCGCCGGAAGACTCGATCTGCACCCGGATCCCTCTGACCTCCACTCCGCTGCACGCGGTCACGTACTGACGGATCTGCTTCTGCAGGGCTTCCACGGTCAGCGGAATACTGATTCCGCCTGCCACGGAGCCGCGGATCCTGATCAGGAGTCCGTCTTTCTTGTTTTCCAGATACAGATGCTGAACCTCGATTTCATCGTGCTGATCCAGGCACTTCTGCACCATGTTCTCCAGCGCCTTGATGGAAATGGCCAGCTCGCCGCTGTCATTCTTCTGAAGAATAAATTTGTCCTTTCTCTTCCGGTGCCTGAACAGCACCATCACACAGTATATCCCGAGCAGAAGAAGCAGCGCTGCCAGCACGATCAGCAGAGCTCTCACGGTGCTGTCCTCGGTAGTGAATGCTTTTACTCCCAGGCTGACCAGATCCACATTGAAAAACATCTGCGCCACAATCGCCCCGCAGGCAGCCAGCAAAAGGAGACCGGCAACCGCCACAAGAATCCGGTCTGAAACTCTCAACCGCATAGGATCCCCTCCGTTTCAAAGTCGTTTTTACGCAAACGAAGACAGAGGAAATCTCCTCTGTCCCGGTTGTCCGTCATTCACCTTCCGGCGTTTCTTCAGCCGGCTGTTCCGTATCCGCTTCGGGCTCCGCAGGCGCGGATTCCTGCGGATTCTCCCGCGCGCCGCCGGTTTCGGGCTGTGTCTGCGCGCTTTCTTCAGCGGTAATGGCGGCGGGCTGCTGAACTCTTTCGCCGGCTTCAAGAACCGCCTTTCCCGCGCCCGCCATAAGCGCGCTGTTTTCTTTTTCGAAACTGACCCCCTGCACATGGACGTCCACGCGGACGACATGCAGGCCGGTCATGCTCTCAATTCCCTTTTTGACTCCCTCCTGCACGTCGTGAGCCGCCCGCTGAATCGGCGTCCCGTACTCGACGTTCAGAAAGATCTCCACGCTGACCTCTTCAGTTCCCACTTCCACCTTGACGCCGCGCGTGGCGTTTTTCTGCTTCGTCTTCAGACCGTTGTTCACGCTGCACATGCCGGCGACGCCTTCCACCTCGCTGGCGGCAAGCCCCGCGATAATCGCTACGACTTCGCTGGCATAAGTAATGGAGCTGGAAGGCTCCATATCGTTTTCAACAGACAGCGGAAGCGTCTGATCCTCTTTCTTCTTTGCCATTTCCTGTTCCTCCTTTATCGCGGAGTCTTCCCATCTTTACGCTATTATATCAGAATCTCCGGAAATTGACAATGGGCTCATTCAGCGGGTACGGGCACTCAATCAGCGGGTACGAGCGCGATATGCAGTTCGTCCAGCTGTCTCTGCTCCACGCAGCCCGGAGCGTCCATCATCAGATCCTGCGCGTTTTTGTTCATCGGGAACGGAATAACCTCACGGATGGAATCCTCTCCGGCGAGAAGCATAACCATCCTGTCCACGCCGGGAGCGATGCCCGCGTGAGGCGGCGCTCCGTAGCAGAAGGCGTTGTACATGGCCGGGAACTTTGATTTCACGTCCTCCTCTCCAAGCCTGACAAGGCTGAACGCTTCGACCATGATTTCCGGATCGTGATTCCGTACGGCTCCGGAACTCAGCTCCACCCCGTTGCAGACCAGGTCGTACTGGAACGCGGTGATGGACAGCGGATCCACCTCTCCGCGCCGTGCTTTCTGAAGGATTTCAAGACCGCCGTTCGGCATGGAAAAAGGATTGTGGCAGAACTCAAGCTCCCCGCTTTCCTCGCCGATCTCGTACATGGGAAAATCGACGATCCAGCAGAACTCGTATTTTTCACGGTCCATATGATTCCCGCAGAGAGCCCCGAGCTGCTTGATCAGAACGCCGGCCGTTTTCTGCGCCGCGCTCAGTTTTCCCGCGCTGAGAGCAACCAGCGTGTTCTTCCCGAGTCCGAGCTCCTCTGTCACTCTTTCCTTCCTGTCCTGGAGGAATTTGGCAATACCGCCGGCGATTTCTCCCTTTTCGTCCGTTTTGAACCAGTAGACCCTGCTGCCGCTGATCACTTCCACGTCGGCGCAGAGCTTGTCGATCTGTTTCCGCGTTCCCGCGAAGTCCGTAACCGTCACAGCCTTGACCCGCTGATTTTCGAAGGGGCCGAATCCGCAGTCCCCCAGCAGTTCCGTCACATCCCGCGCGGTCAGATCGATCCGCAGATCCGGTTTGTCGCTTCCGTATACCTCCATGGCCTCCAGATACGGGATCCGGCGGAAAGGCGCCGCGGACGCCGTGCTGTAGGTGCCGTATTTCGCGAAGACGGGGGGAAGGACTTTCTCAAGTACGGAGAATACGTCCTCCTGGCCGGCGAAAGCCATTTCCATGTCGAGCTGATAAAACTCGCCCGGGCTTCTGTCGCCCCGCGCGTCCTCGTCGCGGAAGCAGGGAGCGATC
>ONXY01000112.1 GCA_900321945.1 uncultured Eubacteriales bacterium
AGGGACAGGCGGGCCGGAAAGAAAAGCTGCGTTCTGTGCTTTACGGAACATACGGATGCGCTTTCAGACTGCGCCCCCCACGATATCGGATCCATGCGGGACGGGGCCCAGGTAGCCCGCCGGCTGTTTGACATTCTGCGCCGGCTGGACCGGGAAGGCATGGAAACCATTTACAGCGAAGTGATTCCTCCGGAGGGCGTCGGCCTGGCGGTCATGAACCGCCTGGGCCGGGCCGCGGGATTCCGGAGCATCCGGGTATAAACAAAGCCGCCGGGCGGACCGGCGGCTTTTGCTTATTCAACGGAGTCCAGCGCTCTCCGGGCGGCCTGAATGCCGTCCAGAGCAGCGGAAACTATGCCTCCCGCGTATCCCGCGCCTTCTCCGACGGGGTACAGGCCCGGAATCCCCTCGGCCTGTCCGCCGCTGTCCCGAAGCAGTCTAACGGGGGAGGAGGAACGCGTCTCCGGGGCGGTCAGAACCGCGTCCGGCATGGCGAATCCTTTTATCCGGCGGTCGAACTCGGGAAGGGCGAGCTTCAGGTTTTCCGCGATGTACGCGGGCAGTACCGCCCGGAGATCGGCCGGAACCGCGCCGGGAAGATACGACGGATGTACGCTTCCGAAACGGACGGTTTCCCGGTTCAGCAGAAAATCCTCCACTCGCTGGGCGGGAGCGCGGAAATCCGGAACATTTCCGGAAACGGAAGCGCATGGCGCCGGGTTCGCGGCCCGGTACGCCGCCTCCTCAATCTTTCTCTGCAGCTCGAAGCCCGCAAGCGGGTGGCTCCCGCCGAAATCGTCCGGGCGGACGCCCACCAGCAGTGCGGAATTGCTGTTTTCCCCGTCGCGGGCGTGGAGACTCATTCCGTTGACCACGACACCCTCCCGCTCGGACGCCGCGGCGATAACCTGTCCTCCGGGACACATGCAGAAGGTATAGACGCCCCGGCCGTCCCGCGTATGGCAGGCCAGCTTGTAAGAGGCGGCGCCGAGCCTGGGATGGCCGGCAAAGGAGCCGTACTGGCTCCTGTCGATCAGCGTGCGGGGATGCTCGATCCGCACGCCCATGGCGAAGGGCTTCCGTTCCATCCGGACGCCGGAGCGGAACAGGCTCCGCATTGTATCCCGGGCGGAGTGGCCGATACACAGCAGCACCGCGTCCGAAAGGATTTCCCGTTTCTTCCCGTGCCGGGAAACGACCGCGCCGGCGGCCCGTCCCCCGTGAATCAGCAGATCCTCCAGCCGGGTTTCAAAGAACACCGATCCGCCCAGGGACAGAATCTCGCGCCGGATGGAAGCCACGACCGGCTTCAGCCGGTCTGTGCCGATATGGGGTTTCGGATCTGTCAGAATCTGTTCCGGCGCGCCGTGGGCGGCGAACGTTTCCAGCACGTCCCGGAGGAAGGGGGATTTGACGCCGCAGGTCAGCTTGCCGTCCGAAAACGCTCCCGCGCCTCCTTCGCCGAACTGTACGTTGGATTCCTCGTCCAGAATTCCATCCTCCGTCAGGCGCCGGACATCCGCGGTTCTTTCCTCCACGGGCTTTCCCCGCTCAATGAGAACGGGACGCGCTCCGGCCCGCGCCAGCGTCAGGGCGCAGAAAAGCCCCGCCGGCCCGGCTCCGACCACGAGGGGCGGGAGGGTAAAGCGGGGAACCGGAAGCGGCGGAAGGCGGTTTTCCTCCACGCGGGTCAGGTTTTTATGCCGTTTCAGCAGAACATCCTCGTTCCGGACCCGCAGGTCCAGGCTCAGCACGAACCTGACGTCGCTTTTGTTCCGGGCGTCGACGCTGCGGCGGAAAAGGGCGTATGAAATCAGCTGTTCCGGGGTCAGGCCCAGCTTCTTCAGGAGAAGGACCCGGAGAGAGTCCTCCGTGTAATCCAGGGGAACGGAAAAATCACTCAGTCGAAGCATCGCTGTACGAAGGGCGGAACAGAGAGCCGGAACCCTCCCGGGCGTCCGCCTTCGCGCGCCGGGCGATTCCCCTTCCCGAGAGGGAAGACCTGATGGAGTTCTGTCAGCTGTGCCAGCGAAGCGCCGCGGGATCCGTGAAGGCTTCCGGCGGATAGCGCACCTCGGTCAGTTCCAGACCGTGGGGCGGGGCCGTCATGCCCAGATCCAGCCGGTTCCCGGTTCCGAGAGCGCGGCGGAAAGCATCCGGATCCAGCCGCCGCAGACCGATCTCGGCCATCGTTCCCGCGATGATACGGACCATGTTGTACAGGAACGCGTTTCCGGAAACGGTCAGCCGCAGCAGATCCCCATCCCGCTCAAGATCCGCCCGGTCCAGCGTGCGGACGGTGGTCTTCGCGGCGCCTCCCGCGGCCTGAAAAGCAGCGAAATCATGCGTGCCGGGGAGCGCGGAAAGCGCGTTCCGCATGGCGGGGAGATCAAGCGGTACCGGCACGTGCCAGCAGACGTTCCGGAGCAGCGCGCTTCCGTGCCTGCGGTTCAGAATCCTGTAGGTATAAGTTTTGCCGCAGGAGAGAAACCGGGCGTGAAAATCCGCGGGAACCTCCCGCCCGGACTGCACCCGGATATCCGGAGGCAGGACAGTGTTCAGCACGAAGGGGAACTTTTCCGGCGGGATGGAGGAGGCGGTGTCAAAATGAACCTGCTGAGCCAGAGCGTGAACGCCGGCATCCGTACGGGAGGAACCGGTCGCGGAAACGGGTTCCCCGCAGGCTTCGGAGAGCGCCTCCTCCAGCACCTGCTGGACGGCGAGTCCGTTGGACTGGCGCTGCCAGCCGGCATAATTGGTTCCGTCGTACTCGACGGAAAGCAGGACGCGTTTCAACGGTTCACCTCACCACTCATCATACGCGGAGCGCCGGAAACGGCCGGCGCCGGTTTACACGAGGAAAATGCCTTCCAGGACGATCAGGCCGATCAGCAGGGCGAAAACAAGGCACGCATATCCGTCGTTTCTTGTGATTTTCAGCACCCGGAAGCGGGTCCGTCCCTCGCCTCCGTGATAGCACCGGCTTTCCATGGCCATGGCCAGATCGCCGGCCCGCCGGAAAGCGGACACGAAGAGGGGCACGAGCAGAGGAATCATCGCCTTTGCCCGGGAGATCAGGTTTCCGCTCTCAAAATCGGCTCCGCGGGCCATCTGGGCTTTCATAATCTTGTCCGTCTCGTCCAGCAGGGTCGGAATAAACCGCAGGGCGATGGTCATCATCATGGCGAGCTCATGGGCCGGGAAGCGGATCTTCTTCAGCGGACTCAGGAGAATCTCCAGCGCGTCGGACAGGGAAACCGGGGACGTGGTCAGGGTCAGAACGGAGGTCCCGATCACCAGGAAGACCAGGCGCAGGGAATAGAAAACAGCCTGCTTCAGCGCCTCAAGGGTGATGCGGATCCGCCAGAACTCCAGAAGCACGTGCGATCCTTCGGTAAAAAAGAGATTCAGCACGAAGGTAAACACAAGAATCATGCGCAGGGGCCGCAGACCTTTCAGCAGCATTCTGAACGGAATGCGGGCCAGACGGGCCACCAGGTACACGAACCCGAAAA
>ONXY01000351.1 GCA_900321945.1 uncultured Eubacteriales bacterium
CCCGAAACCCTGTTCGCGATCACCCTGGTGGCCGCCCTGGGAACCAGCACCTTTACGCTGATCATCGCTCTGGCGATTTCGAACATTCCGATCTACTGCCGCCTGCTGCGCGGGTCCGTGCTGACCCAGCGGGGCAGCGAGCACGTGGAGGCGGCCCGGGCGATCGGCGCGAAGACCTCCACGATCATCATCCATCATATTCTGCCCAACTGTCTGGCTCCGGTGCTGGTGCAGTTTACGCTGAGCATCGCTGTCACGATCCTGACCATTTCCGGCCTCAGCTTCCTCGGCCTGGGCGTGGCTCCGCCCACGCCGGAATGGGGAGCGCTGCTTTCCAGCTCCCGCTCCTATATGCGCGAGCATACCTATCTGACGATTTTCCCGGGTCTGGCAATTATGATCACCATCCTTTCCCTGAACCTGCTGGGAGACGGGCTGCGTGACGCGCTGGATCCCCGGCTGCGCTGAGGAGGGAACCCATGACGAGTGTACAGCTGAAGAAAAAGGCGGCGGGAACCGGAGAAACGTCCGCGGAGAAGCGGGAAACCTCCCGGCCGGAGGACGGTTACGCGCTGGAAATCGAAAATCTTAACGTGGAATACCATGTGGACAAGGACGTCGTTCACGCGCTGAACGGAATCAGCCTGAAGCTGGGCCGGGGGGAGACCGTCGGCCTCGTCGGGGAGACCGGCGCCGGAAAGACGACCACGGGTCTGTCCATCCTCCGCCTGATCCCGTCTCCTCCGGGCGTGGTGAAAGGCACCATCCGGGTCAAGGGGGAGGATATCGGCAGGCTGAGCGAAAAGCAGATGGAGTCCATCCGCGGAAACGTGGTCTCCATGATTTTCCAGGATCCCATGACCAGCCTGAACCCCACCAAGACCGTGGCGGACCAGATCGCCGAGGTGATCCGTCTGCATGAGAAATGCGGGAAGAAGGAAGCGGCCGTGAAGGCGGGGGATATGCTGGAAATGGTGGGAATCCCCCGCGACCGGGGCGGAGAATATCCCCACCAGTTCTCCGGCGGCATGAAGCAGCGCGTGGTGATCGCCATGGCGCTGGCCTGCTCTCCGGAGATCCTGATCGCGGACGAGCCCACCACCGCCCTGGACGTGACGATTCAGGCCCAGGTGCTGGACATGATCCGGGACCTGAAGAAGAAGTACAATATGTCCATGATCATGATCACCCACGATCTGGGCATCGTGGCGGAGATCTGCGACACGGTGGCCATCGTCTACGCGGGATACATCGTGGAATACGGCACGCTGGAGGACATCTTCAACCGCACCGCCCATCCCTACACCGTCGGCCTTTTCGGCTCGCTGCCCAACATGGACGACCGCACCCAGCGCCTGAAGCCCATTCAGGGGCTGATGCCGGATCCGACCAATCTGCCGAAGGGCTGCCCCTTCAGCCCCCGCTGCCCCCGGGCGACGGCGGAATGCGCGGAGAACATGCCGCGGCTGACGGACATCGGCGGCGGACACAAGGTGGCCTGCCACCTGTTTAAGGAGGGTTGATTCATGTCTGAAGCGCTGCTGGAAGTCCGGAACGTCAAAAAGTATTTCAAAACGCCGAAGGGCGTTCTCCATGCCGTGGACGACGTGAGCTTTACGATCAACCGGGGGGAGACGCTGGGCGTCGTGGGGGAATCCGGATGCGGCAAATCCACGACGGGCCGGGTCGTTCTGCGCCTGCTGGAGCCCACGGAAGGAAAGATCCTGATGGAGGGTCAGGACATCGCGGCCCTCAGCGAAGCCCAGATGCGCGTCAAGCGGAAGGAAATGCAGATGATTTTCCAGGATCCCCTGGCGTCCCTGGATCCCCGGAAAACCGTGGGCCAGATTATCGAGGAGCCGCTGAAGATCCACGGGATCATCGCCTCCTCCCGGGAACGCCAGAAGCGGGTGCTGGAACTGATGGAAACCGTGGGCCTGGCGCAGAGATACTATTCCACGTATCCCCATGAGCTGGACGGCGGACGCCGCCAGCGGATCGGCATCGCCCGGGCGCTGAGCATGAATCCGAAGTTCATCGTCTGCGACGAGCCGGTGTCCGCCCTGGACGTGTCCATCCAGGCCCAGATTCTGAACCTGCTGGAGGATCTGCAGCAGCAGATGGGCCTGACCTATATGTTCATCACCCACGATCTGAGCGTCGTGCATCACTTCTCCAACAACATCGCCGTCATGTATCTGGGAAAGATCATCGAGCTGGCGCCTTCGGACGAGCTGTTCTCCCACCCGACCCATCCCTACACCCAGGCGCTGCTGAGCGCCATCCCGGTTCCGAAGCTGGAGAACCGGCGGGAGCGGATCATCCTGAAGGGGGAAATCACCTCGCCCATCAACCTGCCGAAGGCCTGTCGGTTCGCGAGCCGGTGCCTGTACGCCACGAAACGGTGCTTCGGGGAGGAGCCGGATCTGAAGGAGATCTCGCCCGGGCATCAGGTGGCCTGCTTTCTGAAGGATCAGCCGGAGAAATAAACGAACGGACCGGAGGAAGCGTTCCTCCGGTCCGTTTTTGAAGGACCTTGTTCTGAGGGGATATCATGACGGAGAATACGGAAACCAGCCGGAACAGAGATCAGGAGAATACGCCGGAAAACCGCGCCGCGGAAATCGAGGAATCCATCCGCCGCGTGCGCCGCTTCAGGGAGAACCTGATGACGCCCTTCACCAAAGCGGTGAAGACCTACGACCTGCTGCAGCCCGGGGACCGGGTGGCGGTCTGCATGTCCGGCGGCAAGGATTCCATGCTGATGGCCAAGCTTTTTCAGGAGCTGCAGCGGCACCGGAAGTTTCCCTTCGAACTGGTGTTCCTCTGCATGGATCCCGGATACAATCCCGCGAACCGCAGGCTGATTGAGGAAAACGCCTCGGCGCTCGGAATCCCTCTGTCGGTCTTTGAATCGGATATCTTCGACGCGGTCCATGAAATCCCCAAATCCCCCTGCTACCTCTGCGCCAGGATGAGAAGGGGACATCTGTACAAACAGGCGCAGCTGCGGGGCTGCAACAAGATCGCGCTGGGGCATCACTACGACGACGTGATCGAGACGATTCTGATGGGGATGCTGTGGAGCGGACAGTTTCAGACCATGATGCCCAAGGTGCGCAGCAAGAACTTTCCCGGCATGGAGCTGATCCGGCCCATGACGCTGATCCGGGAGGAGGACGTCAAGGCCTGGCGGGATTACCACGGTCTGCGGTTTCTGCAGTGCGCCTGCCGTTTTACGGAGGAAACGGCGGCGGGCGGACCGGACCGGGCGTCCGCGTCCAAGCGCCTCGAAACGAAACGGCTGATCCGGAAGCTGAAGGAGACCAACCCGGACGTGGAGGCCCATCTGTACAACAGCGCCCGGTGCGTCAACCTGGACACCGTTCTGGGCTACAAGCTTCACGGCGTAGAGCACAGCTTTCTGGACGATTACTGAGGACGGTCAGCTTTCTTTTCCGTCCTCTTTTCCGGCTTCGTAGGCCCGAAGCTTCCCCGTGTAAAAATCCAGCTTCCAGGTAACCTTGCTCAGGTGTTCCTGCAGTTCGGCGATCCGGGCGAGCACCTGCTCCCGGTGCTTCCGCAGCAGCTCCACCCTTTCCTCCAGCGTCTGATCCCCCTTGCGGGCCAGCTGAACGAAGCGGGCGATCTCCTGAATGGACATGCCGGTGTTTTTCAGACAGCAGATCAGGCCAAGCCGCTCCAGATCCTCGTCCCGGTACTGGCGGAAGCCGCCCTGCGTGCGTTCCACCCCGGAGATCAGGCCTTCCTTTTCATAATAGCGCAGCGTATGGGCGGAGAGCCCTGTTTTTTTGCTGACTTCCTGAATCGTGTACATTTTCCACCTCAGCCATTGACTTAGAGTAAACTTTAAGGTTTATCATGATTATACGCTGTTTCCGCGAAAGGATCAATACCCCGGCGCGACGGAGAAGAAAGGACGGATGAAATGGACAACTTCATGTTTTATTCCCCCACCTGCTTCGTTTTCGGAAAGGATACGGAGAACCAGGCCGGCGCGCTGGTCAGACGCTTCGGCGGCAGCCGGGTGCTGATCCATTACGGCGGCGGCAGCGCCGTGCGCTCCGGGCTGATCGGCCGGGTGCGGGTATGGGGCTGTCAGATGGACTTCGCCCGGCCTGAGGAAACCGCGAAGGAAGGAATCCGGAAGCTGAAGGAGTTCTTCACTTCCATCGGCATGCCCCGGAACTTCGCCGAACTCGGC
>ONXY01000240.1 GCA_900321945.1 uncultured Eubacteriales bacterium
ATCACCATCAGCGTGTCGGGCAGGGAGTAGATCACGTCCACGATCCGCATCATGATCAGGTCCGTTCTCCCGCCCGCGTATCCCGCGATGGATCCGTACAGGAGGCCGATGATCAGCACGATCAGCGAGGCGAAGAATCCGACCGACAGGCTGACCCGCGCCCCGTAGATAACCCGCATGAAATAGTCCCGGCACAGCTCGTCCGTCCCGAAGATGTGCGGGAAGATGACCGCGCCCTCGTCGATGGCCTGCTGCTCCATTTTGGAGTACTGGAAGGGCTGCATGTTCTTCGCGCTCTTGTCCCGTTTTCCGTTCACGGTCACCATTTCGCTGTAGGAATACGGCACGATGAGCGGCGCCACGACGATGGTAATCAGCAGCAGCGCCAGTACGATGATGGAGCCCACCGCCAGCGGGTTCCGGAACAGCTTGCGCATTCCGTCGCGGAAGAACGTGGTGCTCTCCCGCATGGTCTCCTGCTGAGCCTTCTCCTCGTCCGTGGCGGGTTCAAAACAGCTCAGATCCGGCTGGAGGCTGAACGGGAATTTTTTCAGATTGATCCTGGGTTTTTCGTCTGCCATCTCGTCCGCCCCCTTCTCAGTCAAAATCGATCCGCGGATCCACGATCTTGTAGACCAGGTCGCTGATCAGCGTCATGGTCACCATCAGCGTGGCCAGGAAGATCGTCGTTCCCATGATCATCGGATAGTCCCGGTTGGAGATGCCCTGCACGAACTTCGTGCCCAGTCCGCCGGTGGTGAACACGCTCTCCACCACCATCGAGCCGGTCAGGATGTAGGCCGTCATGGGGCCGACGTAGGTGATGACGGGAATCAGCGCGTTCTTCAGCGCGTGCTTGAAGATGACGATCCATTCCTTCACGCCCTTCGCCCGGGCCGTGCGGATGTAGTCCTGCCCGAGCACGTCCAGCATGGAGGTCTTCGTCAGGCGGGTGATATAGCTCATGGGGCTCAGCATCAGCGCCACGACCGGCAGCACGTAGCTCGGGTTGTTCGTGGTGAAGATGGGAAACCAGTTCAGCTGCAGGCAGAACACCAGCAGCAGCAGCGTCGCCATGATGAAGCTGGGAACCGCGACGAACAGAGTGGTGAAGAAGATGATGATCCGGTCCGCTGCCTTTCCGCGGTTCAGCGCCGCCACGGAGCCGAGGATCAGCCCGAGGCACACCGCCGCCAGGGCCGCGTACCCGCCCAGCTTCGCGGAGATCGAGAAGGAGTCGAAGATCGTGGTCGCGATTTCACGCCCGGTCTTGGTGGATACGCCGAAGTTGCCCTGCATCAGGCCTTCCAGGTACAGCAGGAACTGCGTTCCGACGGGCTCGTTCAGATGGAAGCGCTCCTCCAGCACGGCCTGAACCGCCGCGGAAGGCGCCTTTTCCTTGGAGAACGGGCCGCCGGGAATGGCGTTCATGGAAAAGAAGGTGATCGCCGCGATGATCAGCACCGTCAGCAGCGCCAGCAGAACCCGCTTGCAGATGTAGCGCCATGTGTCGTTTGTGAAGAAAAGCGTGCCGCAGATCAGGAGCAGCACCGCCGTGCACAGAATCTTCATACTCAGAACCGGCAGGAAGATCCATCCCAGCGCCGCCAGCGCCGCCGCCAGCACCGCCGCGATGATCATCCTCCGCTTCTTCGTTTCGCTTGCAGCCATAACCGAGACTCCTTTGCCGCCGGGCGGCTCTGAGCCCTTCCTTCCCGGCAAAATGTATAATATTTTATCATGCGCGCAGGGGAATGACAAGGCTTTTTTACGGAAATCGGCGCGGAATTCGGGACGGGCGGACCCGCGGAAAAAGACACGGAAAAAGCCGGCCGCGCGCGGCCGGCTCCGGGATCCCTTCCCGGGGGTCAGATCCGTGTTTTTTCGAACGGGTAAACCAGTCCCATCTGCTTTCTGCACGCGTCCATGATCCTCATGACGTCCAGCGTCGCCCGGTGCGGAACGTAGGCGCTGTCCGTCCTCCCCGCCCGGATCTCCGCCGCGGCCAGGTCGAACTCATTCAGCAGTCCGCCGTACGCCTCGAAGGTTTCCGCGCCGCCCTCCGTCCTTTCCAGCGTCACCCGGTCCGCGTAATGGAATCCGGGCAGGAACGTTCTTCCCTTCGTCCCGGTCAGGGTCAGGTCCTCCGTTCCGTTTTCGTCGTTCAGCGAGGTGCTCAGCGTATAAACCTTTCCGCCCGGGTAGATCATCCGGACCTCCTCGCCCCAGTCGATCCCGTCCCCCAGGATTCCCTCGCACTCCACGGCCTCCGGCATCCCGAAAAGACGGTAAAGATACGTGATCGGATAAACGCCGATATCCAGCAGTGCGCCGCCGGCCGCCGCCGGGTCCGTGACCCGCGGGGCGTAGCGGACCCCCATTCCCCGGTAGTTCAGGCGGCACTTCAGGATTTCCCCGTACTCCCCCGCGTCCAGCCAGGCCTTCACCTGCCGGGCCACGGGAGAAAACCAGGTCCACATGGCTTCGGCCAGGTAGACTCCGCGCTCTTCGCTGAGGCGGATCAGCTTTTCCGCCTGCTCCGCGTCCGTGGTGAGCGGTTTTTCGCACAGCACGGGCTTTCCGGCCCGCAGCGCGGCTTCCGCGTATTCCGCGTGGCTCGGGTGCGTCGTGACCACGTAAAC
>ONXY01000493.1 GCA_900321945.1 uncultured Eubacteriales bacterium
CGCCATGCCGCCCAGGAAGCCCAGCTTCTTGTAGCCCAGCTTCACAGCGGCGTAGCCGGCCATGTAGCCGCACAGCTCTTCCTGATAGACCGCGCAGTACAGATTCGCGGGAACCGCGCTGGCCAGATCGCCGATGTCGCCTTCGCTCACGTCCAGCGCGATGAAGGTGATGTCGTCGTATTCGGGAGCGACCTGCTGAATCGCCGGGCCGAAAGCGTAGCCGGGCATGATGATCGCGTTGTAGCCGTCGTCAATCGCCTTTTCAATGGAGGAAATCCGGTCCTCGTCGGAGTCGGAGGCGGGCTTGTAATACTGGAAGTCGATGGTGTTGGCTTCGCAGTACGCTTTGGCGGCTTCATAGGTCGTCTGGTTGAAGCTCTGGTCGGTGATATCGCCGTAGTCGGTGATCATCGCGACGCGCACGCCGTCCGCCATCGCGGAAACGCAGCCCAGCAGCATCACGGCAGCCAGCAGCAAAGCAAACAGTTTTTTCATATTGGTTTCTCCTTTCGATTTTTGGCTCGCGCCATTTACGGCTCAATTATACCAAATTCTTCCCGGAAAAAAAAGAACTTTTTGCTTCGGGCGCCGATTTTATATTTTCGCAAAACTTTTGAAACAATTGCGCGCCTGATGAAAACTCCCGTGCCGGAAGACCCTTTCCTTCCTTTCCGGAAAGAAAGCGGCCCGTTTCGGAGCATAAAAAAACAGGGCATTCAGACTGCCCTGATTTCTTCGGCCTTACTCGAGCCCGAAACGCTTCTTGAAGCGATCCACGCGTCCACCCGTGTCAACCAGCTTCTGCTTGCCCGTGTAGAAAGGATGGCACTTGGAGCAGATATCCACCTTCATCTCTTTCTTGGTGGAGCCGGTCTCGAAGGTTTCACCGCATACGCAGCGAACGACGCACTTACCGTACTTGGGATGGATTCCTTCTTTCATTGCTGTTTCACCTCTTTCGCGTATGCAATGGCGGCGGAGCCGCAACAGGTATATTATCACAACCGTCCGCCGATTGCAAGCGTTTTTTTCGAAGTTTCGTCATCTTTTCCGGGCTTTTACAGCCCCGTTGTCACATATCCTCCCTGGCCGGCTCCGTCCGCCGGATTCGCGTACAGGATCGTATAGGATCCGGGGGAATAGTAGAACTGATATATCACGGTGCCGTCGGAGGCAGTCCAGCGGCTGCGGTTCGTGATCATCTCCTCCCGGTAATAGGTCGGATAGATCTGATCCATCAGCCGGACGATTTCCGCGGCTTCCGGCTCGTCTCGCTCCCCGTATACCGTGCTGAGCGCCCCGGTCAGATAGGCGAAATCGTACGCCGTTCCGCCGTTTCCGAAATCGTACTGAATCATCTTCAGATGATCCTCATGGAACATATACACCAGATCCGCCTCATACCTGCTGACCTCAACGGGTGTGAGCGGATACAGAATGCTCCAGTCCGCGTTGGTCCTCTCCGTCAGTTCTACGGGTTCCACGGCACGGACCTGTTCCTTCGTCATATTCCAGAGGACCCCGCCCCGGAAGAAAAACCCGGCGGGCGCCGGCGTCTGCGTCTCCGCGGGAAAACCCCAGAGTTCCGGAACCGCGCCCTCCGCGCTTCCGGCAGCGAGGGGCGTCAGCAGCATCGCCGCGGTAAGTAACAGAAGCAGTTTTTTCATGATCCGGCCTCCCGTGTTTTCCGGTTCCCGCCCGGCGGTGCCGGCGCGGCGCTGGATGATTCCTTCCGTATCATAGCAAATCGGAGCGGATTGCACAAGAGGCCACTGTGCTCGCGCGCGAAAAAGCCTCCCCGGGCGCGGCCGGATCCCGGCACGTTCCGGAGAGGCGATGTTCTGAATTTTCAGATCTTTATTCCTGTACCGCAGGCTCCTCCTCCGCTTCCTCTGCGTGCAGCGGATCGGCCGTGGCGGGTTCGGGTTTCGCCGGCTCGGTTTCGCCGTCGACCGTGGAGACCAGTGCGGTCATGCTGAACCGCGTATTGTCGTCGGGAGTGAAGGACACGTACACCGGGAAGGTGGTGCTTTCCTCTCCGACGGTACCCAGCGCTGAGATCATTTCCACCCTTCCCTCGTAGGATACGCCCTTGTCCTGATTCCAGTCGAGCTCCACCTTCACCTTCTGACCGACCTGCAGGTAGGCCAGATCCGTCTCAGTGACTTCCGCGGCGACCCATACGCTGCCCTTCGGATAAATGACCGCGACCACGCTGTCCTTCGCCACGGTTCCGCCCTGTTCGACGCTCAGGCTGGCGACGGTGCCGTCCACGCCTGCCAGAATCTCCGTTCCGGTCATGACCAGACCGTCGAAGGTGCCTTCCACGGTCTCAAAGAGCAGCTGTCCGCGGGTGACCTTATCTCCGGCGCTGACCGCGAAGGACACGATGCTGCCGGTTCCGGTGACGGCCGCGGGGGACACTCTTGAGAGGGTCCCGCGTCCGACGCGGCTGGCATTGGTAAGAGCCGCGCTGCGGAAAATGTCAAAGCTGTCCCCGACGTAAAACTGTCCTTCCGTAACCTGAACGGTAAAGCTGCTGCCGTCTATGGTCGTAATGATTCCGGAGCCTTTGTTCAGCGTATGGTTGCGGCTCGCAAGATAGACTGTTTCTCCGGAGTGTACCAGGTAGTTTTCCTTGGCCTCATAGGCCTTGTTCGTGCTGGCGGAAACGGTGTAGACGTCCTTGCCCTCCAGATACATGACCGCGCCGTACTTCTCCGCAATCTTTTCCGCGTCGTCGCCGGGCTGTCCGAAGACTGCGGTGATTGTCCCGTCCTCCGCGGCGTAAACCTTTGTCGTCCGGATTCGGGCGATGACCGTATCCGCGGTAACATTCTGACCGGCCTTCACCGGAACGGCCTCCACTGTGCCGCCCACCGGGGCGTAAATCTCCGTTGTCGCGCTGGCTTCCACGGTTCCTGTAAAGGAAATCGTATCCGCGAGGGCGGCGCCGCAGGCCAGGCAAAGAACCAGAATCATCGCGAACATCTTTTTCATTTTTCTTTCCTCCTCGTTCCTGATTTCATATATTCTTTTATCTCTACATCGAACGCAGCGCGTCGATGGGGTTCAGTTTGCTGGCCTTCCTTGCGGGAGCCCAGCCGAAAACGATGCCGATAGCCGCAGAGAACCCGAATCCTAGAATGATGGCGTCTGCGCTGACCCGGAAAACGGTACCGAGTACGTTGCTCAGCGCCAAGCTCAGCAGCAGGCCCAGCAGAATGCCCGTGATGCCGCCGATCAGGCTGAGCAGGAAGCTCTCGATCAGAAACTGCAGCTGGATCTGCCACTGCCTGGCGCCGAGGGCCTTCTTCAGACCGATCTCCATAGTCCGCTCCGTCACGGTCGTCAGCATCATGTTCATGATGCCGATGCCGCCGACCAGAAGGGCGATGGAAGCGATGCCGGCCAGGAGGGAGGACATCATGTTCATCATGGTTTCCATGGTGTTCTCGATGGCATCCATGGTCGTGATCGTGAAGCAGTCCTCCTCATAGGAGAACATCGCGTCCATAGCGGTTTCGACCGCGTCGGAGGCCTCGGAGCTCGTTACGCCGTCTTTCATATACACCGTAAAGCTGGTCACGTCGCTGGTATTATTCATCTTCAGCGCTGTGGTGTAAGGGATCAGAATATTGGGCGTTCCGGAGAAAATGGAAGCGATGCTCTCCGTGCTGTCAATGGAGAAGGTGCCGACCACCAGGAAGGAGATTCCGTTGATGTACAGGTGTTCTCCCACCGGGTCCACGCCGTAGAAGAAATCCTCGATCATCTCGTTGTCGATCAGGCAGACGTAGCTCATATTGTCTTCGTCGATGAAATTCAGGATTCTTCCGCGAATCACGACCTCCGGGTTTTTCAGAAAATAATAGGTGTTCTTCCCGCTGACCGGTATCCTGCTCTCATAGTTTCCGCCCCGGCTGATTCTCGCGTTGTTGATGTTCACGGTCGGGGTGATGCCTTCCACCTCGTCCAGCGCCGCGAGCTCCGTCAGGTCCCCGCTGCTCATGCCGGTTTTCAGGTCGCTTCCGGTCACGGTAACCATCAGCGTTCCTGCGCCCATGCTCGAAAAACTGTCGGAAATGGACCCGCTGACACCGTTTACCGTGGTGATCAGCGTGATGACCGCCATAACGCCGATCAGAATGCCCAGCACCGTCAGGAAGGACCGGACCTTGGCGCCGCGGATGTTGCTCAGGCTCATCCGGAAGCATTCGCCGATCATGATTACCGTGGCTTTCACTGTTCTAAGCATCGGCGGAACCACCTCCTTCGGTCAGTTCCCCGTCGATGATATGCACCACTCTTTTCGCGTTTGCGGCGATGTTCATATCATGGGTGATCATGATGACGGTCCGTCCCTCCTCGTTCAGTTCGCGGAACAGTTTCATGATCTGTTTTCCCGTTTTCTGGTCCAGCGCGCCGGTGGGCTCGTCCGCCAGAAGAAGGCCGGGATTTGTCACCAAGGCTCTGGCGATGGCCACGCGCTGCTGCTGGCCGCCGGAAAGCTGATTCGGATAATGGCCCATCCGGTCCGAAAGCCCTACGCGCTCCAGTATTTCGCGCGCTCTGCGGGCGCGCTCCTTCTGGCTGTATCCTGCGTAGATCAGCGGAAGCTCCACGTTCCGGAGAGCGTCCAGACGGGGCAGAAGCTGACTGTTCTGAAAAACGAAACCGATCTCCCGGCTGCGTATGTCCGCCAGCTCGCTTTCCGTCATATCCTCAATCATATGGCTCCGCAGAACATACATGCCCGAGGTTGCCGTGTCCAGACAGCCGATAATGTTCATCAGCGTGCTCTTTCCGCTGCCGCTGGGCCCCAGGACGGAAAGATACTC
>ONXY01000391.1 GCA_900321945.1 uncultured Eubacteriales bacterium
CTCCTTGTCCGTCAGGACGGCATTCTTCTTCTGGTAGCCGGCGATGACGGTCTCTACGCTCTCCTCAAGGTCCTGCTGGTTCGCGACCTTCCTGCCGTCGCGCACGGCGCGGAGCGCAGCCTCGTTGATGATGTTCGCGAGCTCGGCGCCGGACGCGCCGGAGGTCGCGCGGGCGATCTCCTTCAGGTCGATGCCGTCCGCGCATTTCACGTTCTTCGCGTGAACCCGCAGGATGGCCTCCCGGCCCTGCAGGTCCGGAAGCTCCACCGGAATCCGGCGGTCGAACCGCCCGGGTCTCAGCAGCGCGGGATCCAGGGACTCAGGCCGGTTGGTCGCCGCCAGAATCACCACGCCCTTTCTGCCGTCAAAGCCGTCCATCTCCGTCAGCAGCTGGTTCAGCGTCTGCTCCCGCTCGTCGTTTCCGCCGATGGCGCCGGCTCCGTCCCGCTTTTTGCCGATGGTGTCGATCTCGTCGATGAAAACGATGCACGGCGCCTTTTCGTTCGCCTGCTTGAACAGATCCCGGACCTTGGCGGCGCCCATGCCCACGAACATCTCAACGAACTCGCTGCCGCTGATGGAGAAGAAGGGAACCCTGGCCTCCCCGGCCACCGCCTTCGCCAGCAGGGTCTTGCCCGTGCCGGGAGGGCCTACCAGCAGCGCGCCTTTGGGCAGCTTCGCCCCGATGTCCGCGTACTTGTCCGGATGCTCGAGGAAATCCACGATCTCCTTCAGCGCGTCCTTGGCTTCCTCCTCGCCGGCCACGTCCGCGAACGTCACGCCGGTCTCCTTGTCCGCCACGATTTTCGCGTTGGCCTTGCCGAAGCTGAGCGCGTTCATCCCTCCGCCCATCCGCTTGCCGAGCTGATTGCTCAGCAGGCGCCCCAGGCCCACGAAGAGGGCGATCGGCAGAATCCAGCTGATCAGGAAGCTGAGCAGCATATTGTTCTGAGTGGGGATTTCCGCGCTGAACCGCACGCCGGCATTCCGCAGCCGTTCGATCAGCCCGTCGTCCGGGAATACCGCCGTCTTGTACAGTTCCTCCTGCCCCTGCTCGTTTTTCGCCGCGAAAAGAATCTGGTCCGCTTCCTGGGCCAGGGAAACCTCGGTGATCCGGCCTTCGTCAATCCAGGTCAGAAAGTCGCTGTAGCCCACCACCTGTACCTGCCGGGCCAGCATCTGCGGAAAAATGAAGGCGTTCAGGAGCAGTATGATCGTCGCCACGATCAGCACATAATAGATCAGCGGTTTTTTCGCCTTTGGATTATCGTTGTTGTCCAGCATTTTCCGTCCTCCCGCTCCGCCGTTCGTGCCGTCCGGCTCTGTGCGGAGCCATTCTATTATAGATCCCGTATGGAAAAGAAGGAAGATCTTTCATCGGGGTTTCAGATAAAGTTCAGCTGCTTTTCATACTGAAAAGCAGCCGCCGTTTCCGGACTTCTGTTCTTTTTCCTTAATGCTCGATCCAGTTCAGCGCTCTCTCCACCGCCCTGTGCCATCCCCGCAGGTGAAGCAGCCGGGTCGCCTCGTCCATGCCGGGAGTAAACTCCAGATCCTTCTCCCAGAAGGACGCGATCTCCTCCATGCCGGCGTACAGCCCGCATCCCAGACCGGCCAGCAGCGCGGCGCCGAGCGCGGTGGTTTCCAGCACCCGGGGCCGCACCACGCTCATATGGCTGATATCCGCCTGAAACTGCATCAGGAAGGCGTTCGCGCTTGCGCCGCCGTCCACCTGCAGTCTTTCCGGGCGCCGGCCGGAATCCCGGATCATGGCCTGCATCAGGTCCTCGCTCTGGTACGCGATGGCTTCCAGCGCCGCCCGCACGATATGGGCTCTGCCGGTGCCCCGCGTCATGCCGACCAGGGTGCCCCGGCTGTACATGTCCCACCAGGGCGCGCCGAGGCCCGTCATGGCAGGAACCAGATAAACGCCGCCGGTGCCCGTGACGCTTTCCGCCAGTCCTTCGCTCTCCGACGCGCTGGCGATCATCTTCAGCTCGTCCCGCAGCCACTGAATGGCCGCTCCGCCCATGAAGACGCTTCCCTCCAGGGCGTATGTGGGCTTTCCGCCGATACGCCACGCCATGGTGGTCAGCAGCCCGTTTTCGCTGCGGACCGGGCGGTCCCCCGTGTTCATCAGCATGAAGCAGCCCGTGCCGTAGGTGTTCTTGATATCCCCGACGCGCCAGCAGGCCTGGCCGAAGAGGCTCGCGTGCTGGTCGCCCGCCATGCCCGTCACCGGGATGGGCCGCCCGAGCACGGCCGGATCCAGCATTCCGATCGGCCCCGAGGAATCCACGACCTTCGGAAGGCAGGCCCGGGGAATCCCCAGCAGTCCGAGAAGCTCGTCGTCCCAGTCCTGGGTTTCCAGGTTGAACAGCATGGTCCGGCCGGCGTTGGTGGCGTCCGTCACGTGCGGCCGCCCGGTCAGCAG